>JAFGPL010000269.1 GCA_016936215.1 Bacteroidales bacterium | reverse complement strand
TCCATTCATTGATTTTTTTAACCTGCCTGCGCTACCGTTTCGGCAGGCAGGCGCATTTTCTCTGAGGCGGAGTTACACCCCTACATCGTTTTTTAAGTCAGATACTACTGAAAATATTAATCTTTTAAGAAAGTTTCATTTTTAGTTGGACAGTAGTGATAATATATATAAAAGTAAATAAAAAGGCTGCCGGATTTATTTTCTGGCAGCCTTCATGAATTTATCAAACTAAAAATTATCTTATTACGATTTTTTGTACCGAGCTATTGTTCAGGTGCTGGCTTTTGATAATATAAATACCCTGATCGAGTTTCAGATATTCGCCATTCTTAAATAGGTTATTCTGATAAACAACGCTTCCGGAAATGTTATAGATTATTACCGACAGTTTATTTGCCTGCGATGCATTTCTTGCAAACAGTCGGTTGTCTGTAATGTAGAAATTCACCTGGTTTTCAAAATTCATCTTGTCTTCAATTCCCGAAGGTTCGGGTACGCCCCTTTTTGAACCCTGATCATACAGCCATTTTATCTCATCAGCAGAAAGCGCTGTATTCCAGATGGTGAAAAGATCTACCGTGCCTTTCCATGCTGAATCGGCAGAATAAACGCTTCGTCCGATCAATAAAACATCATTTGCGATGGAATCTATCCTGAACTTGCCGGCCATGGTATCTCCGGCAGCAAGTTCACCGTTTACATAAAGGTAAATGAAAGAGTCTATTCTTGTCACAACGTAATGGTGCAGTGTTGAATCTCCAACTGTAGCATCACTAAAGTCAATTCCATCTTCATTGGCCCAGGGTTCTGTTCCTCCAACCGATTGTTTTGCCACAACACCGGTTCCCCATCTTGCCGGGGTAAAAAACAGGTAGCGAAGGCCTGGATTTCCATATGTTCCGAAGGCCCACATCATTAGTGCACGGCCATTATTGGCAGCGGTACTTGGTGTACCCCAGGCTTCAACAGAGAGGGCAGGAAATGTATTGATATTAATTTTGTTGCCAAGCACCTGCATGTAACCATTATAGGTTTCTGTATTGGTTAAGTCCAGAACCCCGTTTTTAATATCTGCACTACCCTGTAAGGTTCCATGTGCATCACCTATAAAGTCATCTGCTGTTCCGTCCTCGAAATCGTAAAAATGTATTTCGTGCGTGAGGTCATCGGGTTTTACCTGGGCATTTACACAGTAGGTATAGAATGCCAGCATTAAGCTTAAAAGAATTGGTAAATTTTTTTTCATAATCATTTAGTTTTTAGTTATTAATGTAATTATTCTGACCGGGTTGGGATGTTCAACCAAGGCATTGTTTTTTCAATTTGAATATTCAATGCTCTTTTCACCAACATCGCCCCGTATTTTACAAAAGTAACCTGATGTTAAGGTTCTCACTTATTTGTCAGTAACAAGAAATGGTGCATGGGTAACAAAAGTGTTTTTCCGGAGATTTTGCCGGGTAATCTGGTGTTGTTAATCTTCTTCTTTCCAGAAATCCGGGGCTTTATTATATCCGTTTAAAGTACAGTTGAAACAAAAAGGCTGTGCAAAACTTAAAAATACAACTGTATCAGAAGGTGTGCGGTTTACAAAACTGTCGAATATCGAATATCCCAGGCTTTTTATTGAATCTACCTCTGCAATTCCCATTGTTTTGGACAAATCGTAAGGAAAAGGTGTAGTATGTATCGTGCTGTCGTATGGTATTGCCAATTGTTCATACTGAAGCGTAAGGTATTGTGAATTACACGATTCGTATCCTGTTACCGGCCTGAATTCCTGTGGCAGATCGGTACGGTTGATAAATATTCGCTTTTCAGAAACTCCTGAAACAAGAAAATATCCCAGTACAGGTTTGTTTTTGTCGGTGAGGCACTTCATATTTCCTGTAAGGGAAAAAGGCACCGGGTCAAACAGTGTGCCCTGGTTTTCGTTCAGTTTGCCCAGGTTTTTATAATATTCATAAGCCTGGCCAGACAGTGAATACTGCCTTACAAGTATTGAATACCGCCATCTTAGCCTGTTGGTGTTGCTGCCGATAAGCAGCAGTGGATATTCTTCAATCCTGTCTTCATAGCGCTGTATGGTAGAACCGATAATGAAACCATAACTTTTAGAATTTCTGAAGCATACTTCCCATTCGGGATGGTCATTTGGGACTATAGGAACGTAAAACTTCCATGTCTCAAGGTAATCCCATGCGTAATATCGGGTATTACCGGCCTGATCATGTGTATTGAGCAGAATTTGTATACCGTCTGTTTCTTCCTGGTATACCCAGTAAATGCTGTCTATTGGAACAGGTTCTTTCAATGTTTCAAATTCAGACTCAAACACATCGCCATTGTAATTTATCTGCAATTTATAACTGAAACCGGTTTTTGCAGTGAAAGAGCTGTCGCTGGTTCTGTAAATACCGGCTTCAGCTTCTGTAAGGTCTATTTCAAGACCGGTGTCTTCGATTATTTTCACCTTTGCACCTGAAAGGCCAGTGCCGGCATCTTCATCAAACTTAAAGCCGGTTAACAACTTCACCTCGTAAGGGCCTGGCAGGTTGTTTAATTCACCGTCAACAACAAAAACATGCTCGTATTTAGAAATATCAGGTTCGTAAGGGGTTACGCAGGATATTGTTAATAAACTAATTGTCTGTAATATAAGATAGATTTTCAATGAGTGGTTAGCAGTAATCATAATGAAAAAAATAGCGTTATTTTATAGAATAATTTATTGAAATTGCTTTGTCTGAAAAAAAACTGCCCCATTCCCCTGATTTGGAAATACCGAAAATATTTAAGGAAAAATTGCCGGTGTTTTGGGGTAATTTCAGTTTTATTTCTGTGGAACCCAAAATCACTTTGCGTGAATTAAAAAAGAGACAGGTTTTATAACCGGGTACGCGTTCGCCAAAGATTCGCGGGGCTGTTTCCGGAATTTTTATTGGTATAAAATCAGTTTTCATGACATTTTTTCCGGTTTCAACAAGTGTAAATGATTTCGAGTTTGATGTAACATCAATAATACCGTCATAGACCTCGCTGCCAAAATAAAATTTATCGGTAACTATCCTTACCGATTCAAGTTCCCTGGTGGGTATCCGGGCGATCATATCTGATGTAAACATGGGCACACCATCGAAAAGAAACAGCGGATTGTTTCCAATAATGTTATAGTTTGTGCCATATGTCACTTTTATACCATCTTTACGTATCCTGTCTACGCTAGCTTCTTTGATAATTTCAAAAGCAAATTCTTCAAAGTTAATCAGGTCCTGGTAATCCCTGAATTTATACTCTTTGTCGGGGTAACCATAAAACCTTAAAGAGGAACGTGTTGTACTATTCGCTCCGGCGGGGCCTGAATAAGCATCGTTTACCTGAAGGTTAAGCATGCGGGCTTCAATAATATCTTTAAGTGATGAATCGGGATAATAGTTTTCCTTATTCAGTTTAAGGAAAAAGGGATAAAGCTCATTTTCCAATTCTATCGAGTAGTCTGTTGTTGTGTCTTTTACAGAGATGACAATTTCATGGCCCTGGTAGCCGAATGGCAAAGAAAGTATAAACTTCCCGGTGTTGTTTGTCCTGCAATGGCTTACCCAACAGACTGAATCAATAAATGACTGGTATACAATTTTATTAACTGCGGGGGATCCATCAGCTTTTTTCAGAATGCGCCCGGTAACCAGGTCATGTGATATTTCGGGCAGATACTGGTACTTCATCCCTAAAGTATTGTTTTTCTGTAAATTACCAAATCTTAAAATGTAGTTATTAAAGCTGATGACATCATTCATTTCCTTTTTGAATTCTTCAACTGGCAACTCATGTGTAAGCGCAGATATTGAGGCAGCAAAAAGTGATGATTCTGCAAGTTCAGAAATATTAACTGAAGTATGGCTGTTCCCCAGGTTCATGGACAGAAAGCAGTTTACCGTATCTCCTGAACATGCTGATAGATGAATGATTACAGAATCACCGGGTTGAGCTTCATCGTTACTTACTTTGGCAGATATTTCAAGTTGTGATGAAGGTTTTATATAAATCAACCTGTCTGTAACTTCATCACCCGCATTGTCTTTAATAATAATTCTGTTTAACCCGCGGGGAAGATGAAGCGCCAGGGTTGAGTCATTTGGAAAAAGCTTCCCGGGATATTCATATATAATTGCATTGTTTTCTACCAGGAGTGATAATGGAAATTTATTAAAATTGTTCGTCAGTATCCTGATAAAGCCATTATCGTCAACTATACTGTCGAGTGTACAAATAACTCCTGAATATGAAAAGTTGTCCGGGCGAGTGATTGATTTTTCCATATTGCCCGAAACTGCTTCTATCCGGTAATTCTTTCCGGCAATGGGTTTAAAGGTAAATGTTCCCCAACCCGTGGTTGTTTCATTTTCTGCAAGAACCAAATTATTTTCAAACAGGCGTACGAAAAGCCTTCCTTTGAAACCGGATGTATAATAAATCAATTTGTTTTCTATTCCATATACCAACCTTCCACCTTCCGCAGCAAAATTCAGATTAAGTTTTTCCGGCAGGTTATCGCTATTGTTGCTGTAATTTATCATGTAGAATGGATTCACTATCCTTATCTTCTTTATAAAGAATACACCCGGGCCAAAATTTTTCATATAATTGGTGTATGCCCTTAAGTAATAGTAACCGGTTTTGGTTTCCCTTGGTATAGAAAGCATATTGATGCCTTCTCCTTTTTTTAAAAGGGTTTTGGTGGTATTTACCAGTCCGTTGTCCTGGTTTAAAAGTTCTGTATATAAAACAGCACTCAGGTTGATGGGAATCTGCAGCGCTGCATCAAATGTCAGTGCAAAGAAATTAATATTTTCGCCGGCCAGGTAAAGCTCCTGGTCGGGGATGAGCAATGCCCTTTCCTGTATCGAAAAGCCATGGGGTTTTGTTACAGGCAGAAAGTCAATGCTGGACTGACAAATTGCCGGGGATATTGGAAAAATAAACAAAACCATCATAAGCAATTTTCTGTTTGAAGTAATTAATTTCAGAAGTACTGCCGTGTGTTTAAAAGATGATTTTAAGATTTTCATTATCAAGTAAATCATGTATGCTGTTAAAATATTTTCTTTATAACTTTTGTGATTAGCTCAAATTACCCTCCTTATGTTAAAACCTGAAATTGTATGTAACATTGAAAACCGGCCGGGCAAAAACCGAAAGCTGGTATCCTTTGACACCTTCGGGTGTGGTTTTAAAAAATACCGAGTACACATTATCCCTTCCTGTAAGGTTGTAAACTCCCACCGACCATGAGCTGTGGGCCAGCTTTTGCAATTTTAGGTTACCTTCAAAATTGAGCGATAAATCCAGACGCAGGTAATCTGGTATCCTGTATTCATTACGGTTTGAATAGTGGATAAGCTCCCTGTCCCTGAAATTATATTTGGCCACGGGATAACTTACAGGCCTTCCGGTATTGTATGTAAAATTCCCTGAAATGCTTATCCTGCGCGAATACTTGAAATTAGCCACCACCGAGATATCATGGGGCTTGTCATAATTGGCAGGGTAATATTCCCCCGAATTTATTTTCTCATCAGTAAAAGTTCCATTGACCTTAAGCTCGGTTCTCGAATATGTGTATGAAATCCAGCCGTTTAGCCTGCCCGCTTTTTTCCTAAGCATGAATTCCACCCCATAAGCCCTGCCGGTTCCAGATAACAGGCTGACTTCAAGATCGGGGTTAAGCAGCAGTTCTGTGCCTCCTTTATAGTCGAGGTGGTTTTTGGTTTTTTTATAGTAGGCTTCTACCGAGGTTTCAACTGAATTGGAAAATAAATTCTGATAGAACCCTGCTGCCACCTGGTCGCCGATCATTGGCTTTACCTGGGTATCGCTTATCTTCCAGACATCAGTTGGCGAAACAGAAGCAGAATTGGTGAGCATATGAAGAAACTGGTAAATGCGGTTATAACTTATTTTAACCGAGTTGTTCATTCCGGTCTTATAACGTGCCGAAACCCTTAATTCAGGCCCCCCGTAGGTTTTGATAATGTTGTTTGGGTTGTAAACATTTGTATCAATTCTGCTTTCGGTGCTGAGGGTGGCACCCTGCCTGTATTTGTATACAGTGTCGGGGCCAAGTGCCAAGAACATCGCGTATCTCAGGCCGGTGGAAATTGATAAACGGTTATTAACCGTGTATTCATCGTTTATAAACAAACCCGACTCTATGCCATACTCTTTTGGCAATTTCATCTCTTTGATATCCGAATTTTCCATCAGGGGAATGAAATCACCTGGCGTCATTTTATATTTTATAAGCTCCGAACCAAAATTCAATGTGTGCTGTGTATTTGGAAAAAAGAAAAACTCTGTTTTAAAAGATTGAAATTCAATATTATATTTCAGGTTAAACGAAGTTACAGGCTCTTTGCTGCTCGAAATATTGTATTGGTAATTTGAATACAGTGCTGAAAAAATACCGTAGAATTTCCTGGTAAAGTTATGTTTGTATGACATGCCGGCACACAGGTTTTCATACCGGTAGGTTGAATCAGAGTTTAAACTGAAATGGTCTTTTGACTGGTAAGCCAGAATATTCAGCGTGTTCTTTTCGTTAATATCGTATGAAAATTTTATACTGGCATCATAAAAATCAGCATTGCTGTTTTTAAATTCGGTTCTATCCAGTCTTTTAAGTATCCAGTCAGAATAGGTACTCCTGCCCCCTATCAGAATAGAAGCCTTGTTTTTGATAACCGGGCCTTCTATAGTAAGTTTCCCGGTAACAGGGCTGACTCCCCCGCTTACAACGAATTTTTTAAGGTTTCCCTGCCTGGCAGATACATCAAAAACCGAAGAAACCCTTCCTCCATACCTGGCAGGGATACCACTCTTGTACAATTTAAAATCGTTAACCAATTCGGGATTAAATACCGAAAAAAAGCCAAACAGGTGTGAACTGTTAAAAATAGGGATTCCATCGAGCAAAATAAGGTTCTGGTCGGCGCTCCCTCCCCTTACGTTAAAACCAGACGCCCCTTCACCTACTGTTTTTACACCGGGCAGCAAAATTGCAGATTTTATTATATCTGCTTCTCCCATGCTTGACGGAAGCTGTTTTACTACTTCAATATCTATTTGTTGCAGGCCAGTGTGCATATTCTTAACAATATTTCCTTTATCTGCGGTAACAACCACCTCCTTCATTTCAACAACGTTTTGTTTCATATTAACATTTAATGTCCCGTTATCATTTACCGTAACCGGTAGCAGCAAATCAATCCTGCCTACGAATTTATAAAGTATATCATGGTATCCTTTCGGAACTGTGATAACATAGTAGCCATATATATCTGTAACTGTGCCTATTCCCAAATCTTTAATGAACACAGCAGCACCGATTATCGGTTCCCCGTCCTCCTCGTTTCTTACAACACCCGATAATAAAGCTTTATGGCCAAGTAGCCTGTTTGCAGGATTACCTATAACCAGGGTGCCATTTTTACTTTTAATTTCTTTTTTTTCTGTTTTTTCTAAAAATGCATATTTCAGGTCAACAGTGTCAGCAGCAGGTATAGTTGGTTTATCGGAGCGATCGAAATAATTATCCGGAAGGTGTTTTGTTATCCTGTAATTTTTTGTTACTATAATATTTTTACCGTCAACAAGATAGTTGAAGCTCGTTCCGTCAAAAGTATTGCTCAGGATATCCGGGAGAATGGAAGGCGTTTTTCTTTGGTTGACATAAACCGTGTCAAACCAGGAATCTTTAAAATAAAACCTGATGTGATGTTTGCTTTCCATTGCATCTACAAATTCAATAAACTTCATTGAATGGTAATCTGTATCAACAACAATTGAATCAACCTGGGCTGAAATGATTTGGGATAAAAAGCAAAAAGAAGTCACAAGAAAATGTTTCATTTTTCAGGAAGGTTTTCGTAAAAATCTAAGATTGCCGATGCTTTTGATTCATCTAACCGGTTAAATTTATGTTTGTTATGATGTAAAAATGTCTTAATCTCACTTTTTTTGTCTTTTAACTGATTTATCAGGCTTAAAGTGTTTTTAACAGCGATTAATTTATTGTTTTTCAATAAATACATTCTTTTTAAAGTATCATACACAACCTTTTCGGAGGCATTGTTTACTGATAATGACTTTTCCCATCTCAACAGGATTTTGAAATTACCATCATAGGCAACCTGATAGTAACCTTGCTTCTGTTTTGATCCCAGTTTGTTTTTCAGTTCACTGTAGTATCTGAAAGTGGAATTTAATATTCTGAATTCCCTGATGAAGTTGTGGTCGAGGGAAATGAAATTTGTTGTTAACTTATCATCATGTTGAAAATATATTAACCGGTCATGTTCGATATTGTATTTTAAGCCATCTGCTTTATAAGTGGAGCCCAAAAATACAAGAGAACCGTTTACCCATTCGTTATTTTGAAAATAGGGATGGTTTATTCTGCTGGTTACAGGTTTGTGAGATTTACCAACAACAAATTGATAATCTGAAGTTGTATGATTAATAGCAGTATCTGTTAATGCTTGTTTACTCACAGCATAGAATTCCTGTTTTTCCCCGAAAGACAAGGTTTGAGCAAATATTTCAGGTATCAGGAATAAAAAACAAAAAATGGCATAACACTCACCTTGTGAGAAAAAAAAGGCTGATAAAGTTTTCTTTGCAATACATAGGGTAGGGGCATGGTTTGTTTTTTTATACGCTAAATTCCTGTAATTCATTATATCTTTTATCAATTGATTATTTCTTAATGGTCAGATTTAATCTTTTTTGTTCAAAATTCAAAATATGAATATTCATCATTTTTTGATTGTTTAATTAATTATTTTTTAAATAGTTAAGAGACTGCGTAAAAAGTTCCTGCGATCCCCATCCCCTTATTACGGGGTAAAATGAAACCATCTGCAAGTTAGCAAGTCCCCTTTCAGGGGATTCAGGGGTCAACAACTTAATTCACTTTTTACACAGTCTCTTTATAAAATCATTTTCAGGTTAATGTCTTAATAAAATTTACTGTATGCTTAACCTGCTTATCAAGGTACTGAGGTTGCTATCCGCTTTAATAAAATATATACCTTTTTTAAGACCGACATTAATAAAATGTTCTCCTGCATTAAGGTTACTCAGTTCATATACCTTTTTCCCTTCAAGGCTGTATATGCCGAGGCAGAATTTTTCCTGTTCCGTCCCGGGTAATACAACAGTAAAGTTATCTGCTGCAGGATTTGGGTAAATTTCAAGTATATTCGAAATTTCACTTATTTCAGACTTATCGCCGCGGGTAGATTTTGTACGCAGATAGTTGAATTTATACAACTGGCATGAGGTGCCGTAGTAATCCCACAACTGAAGGTTGTTGTTACCGTCCATATTGCAATTTGGGATATCCCATCCGCGTGAAGTATTAAGTTTTGAAACGATCTTATAATACCCGTTTCCAGCGCTGGTTACCTGCCATGCCTGGGCATCGTTGCTGTAATTGTCCCAGAGGCGTATGGAAGTACCATTTGAAGTACTGGCATTGGCCAGGTCTATGCAGCGGTTAGAAGCGCTGGCATTTGAAATGAACCTCCAGTATCCGTTTGCAGAAACTGCAACCCATTCCTGTGCTGTTGCACCATTTTTTGACCAGGGGCGTAATACAGTGCCATTGGCATCTGTGCCGTTTTTCAGGTCAAGAACTTTGGTGGGATCGGTCTGAAATTCGATGGTATAGACACCATTATTAACCAGTCCGGTAGTGCCTCCCCCGCTTGCAGCAAACTGGATATAACCATTACAGTGCAGCCATTCGCTGTATGATCCGCCACATGTACTGTTCTGCCAGACACCGGTATTTATTGCCTGGTTCTCTGCCTGGTAAGTGGTTCCGTCAATAATGGCATAATCTACCTGTACATCACGGCCGGTGCCATCATTTGTAAACTGAACCTGCAATGTGCCCGAACCAGTTACAGAATAATTAGTCATGGTGGTGGTTAAGGTAACTGTACTTACTACCGTTCCGTTCAGTTTGATCTGGATCTGTTCTGATCCGGCGGTGCCGCGTGCACGGACTGTAATATTGCCGGTGGTGCCACAACTTGAGGCTGGCAGATTACTTTGAGCATACTGTGCAAACCAGCTTTTACACGGAGCGGCACAAGCCTGCCAGTTATTATCATAAGCAGTGCCTCCATTTGGGTCTCCCATATGAATGAGGTTGTCAGGCGAAAGCAGGTTCCAGCTTACATTTCCTGAAGCATCAATTCTGCCCTTTAAATTTGTTCCAAAACCATTTGTAGTGCCTTCTCCCCATGTGTCGTATTGTGCAGGGGCCCAGTCGGTCTCGGTTATTGCTATCGGTGCAATATCGGCAACCGGTTTAATGTGTGTGTTCCAGGCATTTGTAAAATTAGTTGCGTTTTCTAAATTCAAACCCCAATAGCCCGGATAGACATGAACTGCGTAACCAATGTTGCTTCCAGTTACCCTGTTACCGGCCAATCCCCTGTAAAGAGACTGGTAGCCAAGACCTGGAATCCATAGAACATTGTTGGCGCCATTGTTCCTTATCAGGTTTACTATAGGCTGAAAGAAGTTTTTGAGGGCATCATAATATTTTTGAGCATCCTGTCCGTAAGTTCCATCAGAAGCCCTGATGTTTATAGGTTCATTTGCCAGTTCAAACATAACATTATCCCTGTTTTTTAATCCCGAATGCTGAGACAGGTAGGTCCATACAGTTACCAGGTAATTGTAATAGGCATCGTTTATGGCTATATTTTGCGGACAAACTCCCGGAGGACGAAGAATAACATACATCCCTCTTGATTTGGCATGTTCTATTAGCGGGATGATAACCTGGTTTACACAATTTTGAAAATTGGTTACGTTAAACTGTGAAATGTCATTTTCGGGTACATTGGCTCCCCTGTTATTTGTCCAGTAAGGATCAATATGCAACCTGATATAATTCAGGTACCATCCGGCCGACGTATTTGTCAGGGAATTCATTACAGCCTTGTTGTAGTTAAGGCACCCGGTAACATCGTAGTTATCCCAGCGGCAATAACTACTGCCATACATACAACCATTAAACCACGGACTCACAGTGATAGCAACTCCGTGAAGCAGTACATTGTTACCGCATGGGTCTTTTAAATTCTTTCCGTCTACATGCAGCACCGGAGTAGGCATACCCGGCCATGCATAAATTTGCACAGGAATCATTCCTATGAAAACTGCAATTAGTGCTTTTTTTAATTTTTTCATAAAAGGTTAATTGTTTAGATTATTAATAAAAATGATAACATCAATCAAAACTGATTATCATGTTACATTTCAAAATATTTTATGAAGTTAACAGGGGAAGGTCAATGCCACTTATGAATGCGTAACTCATTATGGTGGATGGGTAACAAAACTTTATGGCTGTTAAAATAACCTTAAATCCGCAAGTTAAGTAGGAAATAATTGGTAATAAACACCCTTTCCCGGCCTGCCGGGACTCAGGGTGACTGTCAGGCTGAGCGCCTGCCCGCCGCACTGCTAAGGCAGGCGGGAAGTCGAAGCCTAATGGGAAAATGAAAATTAACTTGCGGTTTTAAGGAAATAATAATAAACAGGCATCAGAAACTGTTAAACAGCTTAAAGTAAAGGCTATAATTGTTTATTTGCTTACAATAAATTTTGCGATAAAGCTTTTCTTCTCATTGAAAACCTGCAACATATAAATTCCATTTTCTATGGTGAGATGGATATTATCTGATAGGGTAGCTGTGGAATATGATTTTTCCATTACTTTGTGGCCATTGATATCGTAAATAAGCAACTGGTTAAAAGGTTCGTTGCTTTCAACCCGGAAATTTGATCTAACCGGATTGGGAAAAATGTCAAGGATTTTATTGTTCATGGTTATATCTGAATTATTTCCTGTTCCTGTTACACAATTAAAAGCTTCTTCACCCATAGCACCGGGCACCTGGCCGGTATTGGTAAGGTAGAATTTATCAATTCCTGCACCGTCTTCCCTGAAACAAACAGTGAGTGTATGGTATCCTGTATCGAGCACATATGCCATCGGGTTGTCGTTTGACTGGTTGTGCACATCGTCCCATTGCCAGGTACTGCCGCCTACTATTCCATTCCAGTTTGTCCATTCACCATTGTCAACGCGCACCCAGTATGAATCATCGTTCGCGGTGGGCGCCATTGTTCTTCCCCATATTTTATAACTGCCGCTTTCGGCCAGGTGAAAAGCATAAATCAAATGGTCTGCACTGTTTGAAGAAGGTGCAGAAGTCGCCTGGACTCCCGGTTTTACCATCAGGTATTTTCCGTTTGAACAACTGGCGCTGCTATGGATATCCCAGTTAGCGCCAACCTGGGTGCATTCAGCTTCAAGCCATACATGGGTGTTATTCAGGCTTGTGACTTTAATAATTACAGTGTCAGTGTCTGTGGCGCCATCGTTATCGGTCACCGTAAGAATGTAAATATGATTACCCACCCCTAACTCCACTTCAATATCAGGTAACATAGAAACCTGCAATCCTTCCTTCGACCATGAATACTTAACAACTTCTCCATCGGGATCGGCGCTTTCAGAACCTTTTAGGGTCAGTTTATGGGTAGTGCCCAATGAATCAGTTATCTCTATTTCTCCGCCACCTGAGGCCACCGGGGACAGGTTTCCAAATTTGCCTCCCTGCGCTGCATGCGAAGTGAAAGTAGTGATGCTTTGAGCATCAACTGAAGCAGAAAAACTTCCGCTTTCAATCTTAAATGTCCCTTCATTCTGCACTTTTTTCGATTCAGAAGAGGTGAACTTTGTCAGCGAATCTACGCCAATATTGTTATTCTGGATGTTAAAGTCAAGGTTTACAGGCGTACTGTTATTGTTTACCACTATAATTACAAGACTTGAATCTGTTTTATAAGCCGTTGCCGAGACATTTGCCATCGGGTGAAAATTTGTACTTACCCGGAATGACCCCGGACGGATAAATTTCGAAAACTGCGACAGCACATATCCTTTGTCTGTTATGTTCCCCTCATCGTTTATTAAACCGTAAAAACGGCGGATGTACCAATATACAAAAGCGCTCATGCGGGCATCCATACTGGTGTTTATCTCTTCTGCCATTTCCAATGCCAACGACCATGTATTCAATTCCGGAGAGTCGCTTCCGAAAAGGTGCTCGGTCATCCATATCTCTTTACCCTTTTCATATACAAGCGGATAGTAGTAATTAGCTATTGGCGTGCCATACAAATGGGTACCAAGTATATCAATATGGGAATTTGCAACGGAATCATTCAATAGCGGGTCTATTGATGTGCGCACATACCCGAGAGATTCGGGGGCGATAACCCTGCTGTTTATACCTGGTGCATTTTCTTTAATGAATTTCAGCATCTCCTGGGCAGTCCATACAGTCCAGCCGTGCCAGTCGGGCTCGTTTTGAACCGATATGGCATAAAGCGGCACACCGTTTCGGTTCATATAATCAATATACTTGTTTAAATGAATCACATAGTCATCGTAATACTCAGGTAAAAGCACATAATCGGTACCATACTGGGTTGTCCGAAGTACTTCACGCATATGCGCGGGTGGATTCCATGGTGAAGAGAATACAATTGCCCCTTTGTTTACTGCATATTGTGCTGCCGGCAATTCGGCATTCCATCTGTTTGAATCGGGATCAATCTGTAAACGAAAGATGGTCAGGCCTATTTCACCCGGATCGTTATCAAAGGCTTTTTCCTGCATATCTTCATTTAACTGCCGGCCTGTCCAGGAATTAATGTGAATCCCGCCAAACCCCCTGATAATCTGATGTTCCTGGCTTAAGTCAACATCCACAATCTGCGCTTTTGCTGTTAAGAACTGAATATTTGATAACACAATAGATATTGCAACGATATACCCGAATTTTCCTTTCATAATTACAACTATTTTTTACCCGTCTACCTAAAATACTTTTATTTTTCCGGAAGTGACAACTTACTTTGCGGCGGTCCCAGGTAACTGGGTTTTAAACCTCCGGTATCAATCAGAATTTTTTGCAGCACAATCCCCGGCTCAAGCACCCTGAAACGCAACCTGTGTATTCCTGCCGATACAATTTTATGCTTCGTCTTAGTCTGGTTGATGCGGTTAGCCTGCCAGTTGTTAATCTCCCAGGTGTATTTCCCGTTAAAGTTGAGCTCTTGTTCTTCGCCGCCATCAAACGAAATGGCATACCGCAAACCTTTATTGGCATTGAAATTTAAGGTGGGTGATAACAAAACACTTACCTCAAACTCCCCGGTTGTTTTAAAATTTATTGCATATTCAAGGTAAACAGTGTCTGATGCAGCGGGATACTGGTTTTGAGGAAAAGTAGTTACTGCCGATATGGTTTTTCCCAGATCGGGGATTACCTCCCAGTGAATTTTGCCGGTTCCTTTTGCATTCTGATAGTTTTCAGCTTCAATTGACACATATCCATCTGATTCATGAAAGACCAGTTCTGATTGAGGAATTTTAACTACCTCAACCCTTGTGACCGAAGGCATAATCCGTCTTCTGGGTTCTGCCCAGGTGCGGTAACCAATCCTTACCTGATCCATCATGTGCGACCATTTGCCATCTGCAATCTGGTGATTATAATGAAGGGTAAAGAGCGAATCGCGATCGAAACATTTCTGCACTACATCTGCCCAGTAATTTGCTTCAGGATTATTCTGTGCTGCCAGCTTCTGGTTCATCGCCAAAGCATAATACATGTCATAAAGGTTGGAAGTTGCATTTGCGGGATACAGCACCAACTGGTCAAAGGCATCCTTGTAACTATCTGGAATGAAATTATACAAACGCAATGCATCCAGTGTAAGGTCACGGTAATCATTCCGCACCAATTCAAACTCGTTGTAATTTTCGAGACTGAAGGTTTTGGCATCCAGCAATTCCGGAGTTACCCTGTGGTTATACTTAGAATAAAGATTCAGTATACGGGCTGCTTCTCCGGCATATTTTTCCCCAAACTGCCGGCTGCACCAGTCTTCTGTATATTGCATCAGGTTTTGAGGATTAAACCTGTCCGGGTCCCATGCCATATCAAGAAAGAAGCTTATGGGAAATTCCATAGGTTTCAAATCGCCGACATTCAAGACCCAGATTCTGTCAACCCGGTGGCTCCAGGCGAGGTTCATCTGCTCCCAGATACGCTGTATCTGGCTTACATTTATCCATTTGTATGATCTTGGGCCGCCAACATAATCAACATGATAATAGATGCCATAACCCCCTTTGTGAACCGGGGCATCCGGATCGGGTAGTTTGCGGATGTTTCCCCAGTTATCATCACATAACAAAAGGGTTACATCATCGGGAACGCGCATCCCTTTGTCGTAATAGTCCTGCACCTCTTTGTACAGCGCCCAAACCTGCGGGGTTTTTTCAGGCTTTTCACCGGTTACTTTTTTAATAATCTCACGCTGATCTTTTACTATTTGTTCAAGCAGGGCAATGTTGCTTTCTTCGCTCATTGGTTCATCACCGTCACCCCGCATACCGATAGTAACAAGTTTTTCATAATCATTATTCTGCTGTAGCCCTTTTGTCCAGAAATCTACAAGTACATCCTTATTTTTTGTGTAATCCCAGGGACCTGATCCGTAACGGTGCCATTCAACCTGTGCCCGGCTCATGGGTTCGTGGTGAGATGTGCCGATAACAATTCCCATTTCATCGGCAAGGGGACTATTCTCCGGGTCGTCATCGAAAAGCGACCTGCCCCACATAGCCGGCCAGAGAAAATTGCCTTTTAACCTGAGTATCAATTCAAAAACATGACCATAAAACTTATGGTTGAACCCTCCGAATTTTTCATGCACCCAACCCAAAAGGGCCGGTGCTTCATCATTCAGGAATATACCCCTGTATTTTACCTTAGGTTCTCCGGATACATAGCGGCCATTCAATGCATAAAGTGAACTGTGTTTTTCAACCGGCACATCGGCCCAGTAATACCAGGGCGATACACCAATTTGTTCAGATAAGTTATAGATACCATAAATTGTGCCCCGTTTGTCGCTGCCGGCGATAACCAGTGCTTTATCAATACCCGGGAAAGGCGATTCAACAGTATGAACAATAAACGACTCCCATTTGCCCCTGATTTCAGTCAGATTAATCTTTTTGCTTTTTTCCAGGCTTTTAAGCACGGGGCTTTTATCAACAGTACCAACAATTATTATTTCTTTTTGAAGAGATGGATTGCTGTAAAGAATTTCAGGTTCGTTTCCGGTTACTTTGCCGAAATCTGATTGCAGATTTTTAAGCGCGTGGATTACACCCGGGAAATCATCACTGCTTACAAGCAATGAAGTAGATTTTACCGAATCGGCTAATTTTAACCGCCCTGTTCCGGCTTCATTGGTAACATACATTGCCCCCTGTTCTGCATAAGCAGGCATAGTAAATATTAAAGCCATCACAAATAAAATTATCTTCAATAATCCCCGGGTAGTAAGTTCCTGTTTTTTCATCTGTGCATTCATAGTTTTTGGAGTTTAGAATATATTATTTCCGGAATTTTTATTCTTAGATAATTCTGAGTGACAAATTTCAATAGTTAACAAAACTTTCAGGGGTAATAATCTGATATTTCCCGCTCAAATGCATCAGACTGAACAGGTATAACAATCCGTCATAATAAGGGTCGAAATACCCGTTTTCGTAGGGTTCCAGTTTTGCATTCCAAAGCTTATGCACAAAATCATGGCTTTTTTCATCGTTGCCAATAAGCGAGGCAGTGGCGGCTGTTGCTACCAATCCAAGAGAATGCCTTAGTTTTCTGTAATCTCCGGCTTGAAGTATAAAATCAGGCCTTGAACCATCAAGGTTAAACTGGTCTTCAAAAGTATCAATACCTTTTGATCTCAGGAAATTCTGAAAACGGGCGGCGTAATCTTCCTGCCACACCTTGTCTTTTCCATACCAGGTATAATCCATGGCTATGTTCATGGGCACCCTCCAGGAATCATAACGAAATCCTTCGGGCATCCACGGAGTTGGATGGGGTTTACCGCTGAAATCGGTATAATCTGAATTTAAACCGGTAACCGGATGGCATGCCCTGTGCAGGAAAGCACGTGAGGTATCGGCACAATCGCGGTAAAACTGCTCATGACCGTCTTTGGCATATTCGGCCCATATCTCGTAAAAAGCGGGCAAATGATATGACGGGTCTGTCCAATTATTAGCGTCGCCTTCAGGTACGAAAGTTATTTGCCTGTGTTCTGTATTTATCAGGTTATAAACATTGCCTGTCCCGTCTTTTGTCCACATGGCATCCAGTATCCTGCGTGCTTCAGCGTAGTAGTCAATACCGGTATTGTTACCCCAACGGTTAGAAGCAAAAAAAAGGGCAGTAATAAAGTAGAGTTCCCCGTCAGAGGCTGAGTTCTCAGCATTACGCTTCATGGCCTCAGGATCAAAACTCCAGGCAAAATATCCTTCCCTGTGACCTGACTGGTGTTGATGGTAATGTTTAGACCATCGCCAGATACGGTCGAATACTTCCTTTTTATTAAGCTGCACTGCTACCATCATCCCATATGAAAGACCTTCGCTTCGAACATCGCGGTTTTTCATGTCTGAAACATAAGCCATTGAATCGCCTGTTTCAAAATAGATGCGCTCCGGCCCAATAAACAGGTCATCATAAGCCTTTTCAATCTTTTTGTCTATCTCTTCCTTGCTGTAACCGGCCTCAAGAAAAAGATTGCGGTATGTGCCAACATGATAAGTCTCCTTTTTCAGTTTATCATCTTTAGCTTTTTGTTTTAGTCCTGAGTTGTTGCATGAAGCCGATATGAAAAGTAAATACAGCAAGAGAAATGATATATTGATTGTCTGATAGGTCTTTTTTTTGGTTTTCATTACTAATTTTGTGATTGTTTTTTCATTACCAAGCTGTTGTCATTCATCATGCAAGATTTCTTTGTAAAGTTACAATATTACCAGATTCTAAAGAAGCCGAAGTCAACGAATCCTCCGGTTTCACTTGTGGCATTATTAAAAAGACAGAATTTATTGCCGGTGAATACTTTAAGGTTAAACCGCATGTGCAGTTCATTGCCAAGAACGGTGAAATCTTTATTGTTATAACCATATTCGAATGTTGCAATTTTGGTTGAATTAGATGCAATTGCTTTAACATAAACAATGTTGCCTTTCAAAGGGACAGATGCAACGACTTCACCATTATTAACCATGATAATTTGTTTTGATTTTTCCTCCTGTTTAACGGCAATATAGGCATAGGGGGACTGGAATACGGCGAGGCCTGCTATGTCTCCATTTTTCATATTCCTGGTATCAATCATAGTTACGGCAGTGGTTGGGGTAATATGGTCATAATGCGCAAAAGGTCTCTGGGTAAGGGTATTTTGCGCTTCAGTCAGGTTGGAAACCACTTTAACAGTTTTTAACCTGAGAAAACCTTTACGTTCGGTGAGCGACCATTTTTCCTGATCGGGATTATGGTTCCATCCCCATTGCATTCCCAGCCCGGGTTCATTGAACTCATCGGAGGTTGGTAATACCTTTACCGGGTAATCTTTACCCACATTGGGTTTGGTGTATGTCACCACACCTTTCCCTTCAACACCAACAATTGGCCAGTCCTCTACCCAGGTAACCGGTTGTAAAGAAGGAAAGCGCCCAAATGGCCCGCTGTCAACAAACAACATAGTCCACCATTCACCGGTTTGGGTCTGTATCAGCGCTCCCTGGTGAATACCGAACGTAACACCCGGGGTGCGGTCTTCGATAACAACTTTCTGTTCATAAGGCCCATAAATGTTTTTTGAACGCAATGCCACCTGTATACCATCAACACCGCCATATGTGCCATACAGGTAATAATATCCGTTGATCTTATAAACATGCATTCCTTCGAGCCCATTGCGGATATCACCTGTAAACACTGAGGAGTCGCTGCTTATCGGGGCAAAATTTTCATCAAGTTCGGTTATCCGAATTGTACCATAACCATGTGTTACATAAATTCTCCCATCGTCATCAAAGAAAAGGCCGGGGTCATAGAATCCTTTGGGCAATTTTCTTAATTCCCATGGCCCTTCAGGATTTTCTGCAGTACACAAAAATCCCCCCTCATCAAGTGTAATAAACAGCAGATAGAATTTGCCATTATTGTACCTGATGCTGGTAGCCCACTGGCCATGTGCGTACCTATTACAACTGTCAAGATTGTAACATGGGCTGAAATCAAACCGGGACACTGCGTTGCTACAATATTCCCAGTTCACAAGGTCCTTCGACTTTAGAACGGTAACCCCGGGGAAAACAAACATGGTTGTTGTAACCATGTAGTAGGTATCATCCAAAAAAACTACATCCGGGTCGGGGAAATCGGCAGGAATAACAGGATTGGTATAAGTGCCGTCTCCATTGTCGCTTTGCCATTTTTGACCAATCGCATAAGCATGGGACAAAAAAAAGCATAGTAAAATGAGGTAACAGGTATTCTTTTTCATTTTTATTATAAATCGTCAGTTTTAAATATTTTTTTGTTGCCTACAATATATATTCCGCGTGGCAAACCTTTTAAAGCCTCCCGAAATATTACCCTGGTACGTATTCTTACACCCATCATACTATATACATCCACAGGTTCATTGCTTATCATATTCAGCTCAATATCTTCTGAAAAAGTGGGATTTACAACAATGGGATTGTAAGTCGGGGTGGTTGGTACATAAGAATCAGAATTCGTAAGAAACACATCATTTATTACAATGGGACTGTTGCCAAATGACCAGAAACCGATAATGTATAAATGTTCAGGATTGGCGTTTACAAGCTGGTTGTTGATATTTCTTATCATATTATGCAAATCAACCACAATGGTCTGCCTGGTGCCCACGTCGTACATACAGGGGGTGGACCAGTAACTGCTCTGGTCAAATAACCTGAAAGAAACATTGCTTTGATTTGCATTGCCGAATTCCACAACCAGGTACTTGAAACCAGACAGGTCTATTCCATTGGTATAGCTCCATCCGCCAAATCCCCACTGACCGGTAATAAGTGTATGGGTCTCCTCATCAAAAGATCCGGATGCAAATATTGAAGGATTAAACAGCTCGTTTGTAAGGGGAAAAATCTTAGAAGTAACATACATTTGCCTGCTCATAAAATTGCCCATTTTGTCCTGATAGGTAATATCAAGCGTTGACTCACCATCGGCTTTAGAAACAATCTGGCCGTTTACTACAGTAATAATCTCCGGAGATGAATTGCTGATGATGGAACTGGCTGTTACATTTTCGGTATGTCCATCAAGAAAACGGGCTGTAACTTTGAGGGTTTTAACCGTACCTATTAACATATTGATGGTATCTGATTCAAAATAAAGACTATCCATGGTTAATGCTTCTGCTGTATAGCCTACAAAAGAATTGTCATAAAACATATCCTCATCAAAAGTCTCCTCGGTAGTAAACCAATCTATATCAACAAAACCGCCCGTTTGTTCAGTGGCATAATTAAAAATACAGAATTTATTGCCTGTGAAAATTGTGAGCTGAAATTTCATGTCAAGCTCACTGCCAAATTTTGTATAATTGATATTGTCAAGGCTGTAATAAAAGTTTGCTTTACTGGTGCCATAGTTTGCAATAGCCCTTAAATAAATAACCGAATCATTGATGGTAATTCCGGTTTCCTCGGTCCCGTCATTGTACATTACCAGTTTTTTCTCTCCCGCGTCCACCGTTACCCCAATATGTGCATACGGGTCCTGAAAAACTGCAAGACCAGCGTAATCACCTTCTCTCATACTGTCAATCTCCATTTTAATAGTTGCATACGAGTTTGTGACATCGGAGTGATACCCGAAAATTCGTTGAGTTAATGTATTTCTGGCCTCCGGAAAGCTATCTGCCACACTTACGGTTTTTAACCTCAGATAATCAGGTCTGTCAGTTAATGACCACTTAGAGTTATCGGGATTATGGTTCCATCCCCATTGCATTCCAATTTTGTAGTTGCGGAAGTTATCATTGGTAGGCATTGTTTTTACAGGGTATTCCCTGCCAACATCAGGTTTCTGATAAGTCGTAACACCTATACCCCCGACACCTATTTCAGGCCAGTTGTCTACCCAGGTTACAGGTTGCAGGTTGGGCAACCTTCCGAACGCCCCTTTGTCGTAAAACAGCACTGTCCACCACTCGCCTGTTTGAGTTTTTACCAGGGCGCCCTGGTGAATATTGTCATCGTCAATCAGTTTTTTCTCTTCGTAGGGGCCATAAATAGCTGATGATCGCAGAGCTACCTGAAATGCCGGCCAACCGCCATAAGTTACATAGATATAATAGTATCCGTTTATTTTATACAAATGAGACCCTTCAAGCCCTTCACGAAATGTATAGGTAAAAACCAACTGATCGCTGCCCGGTATCACCGAAAAATTTTCGTCCAGTTCAGCAATCCGCAGGTTGTTAATTCCGTAAACGACATACACTTTCCCATCGTCATCAAAAAACAATCCCGGATCGTAGAAAGTACCCGGTAACTCTTTCATTTCCCATGGACCTTCCGGGTTTGTTGCAGTAAGCAGAAAACTGCCTTCGTCCAGCGTGGTAAACAGAATATAAAATTTGCCATTATTGTATTTCAGGCTGCTTGCCCACTGGCCATGTGAGTATCTGTTGCAGCCGTCGAGGTTATAGCATGCGCCTGATTCAATTATTTCGAGTGGATTGCTGCAATATTCCCAGTTTACCAGGTCGTATGATTTAAGCAATGTAGCTCCCGGAAAAATATGCATTGTGGTTGATACCATGTAATACATGTCGCCAACCCTGATTACATCAGGATCAGGAAAATCTGCGTGAATCAATGGATTGGTGTATGTTCCGTCACCATTGTCGCTGTGTGACCGGTATGTAAAATCGGGTCTCGGGTAATTTTCCTGTGCATATTCGAGGTACCAGTGATAAACAGGCCAGGGACAAGCTTCGGGGTCGTTGAGGAAAGTATAAGGTTCCCCTTCGGCAGGTGGTTCCCCTGTGAATTGGGCGAGCAAATGGGGCTCGGTAAACAATAGCCAGCTTGCATTTCCCGATTCATCCATAATTTTTTCAAAATTGGCACCGAAGCCATCACCACCTGCAGTGCCGGTGATGCCTTTACCCCACGAAGCATTATATATTTCCGGCGCCCAGTCCATTTCGGTGATTACGATGGGTGCAAAATCGGCCACTGGCTTGACATTTATGTCCCATTCCTGTTTGAATTTGTCATACCCGTCTGCACTACCAAACCAGCCCGGATAGATATGCACGGCATAACCGATATTTTCTCCTTCTATAGGATTTGTTGCATATCCGCTGTATTGCGACTGATACCCGGAACCCGGTATCCAGAGAACATTTGTGAAACCATTCTCACGGATTTTATTAACCACAGGCTGAAAAATCTCTTTCAAAACATCGAAATGAGCCTGAGTATTGTTGCCTTCGGTGCCATCTGCCAAACGGATCCTTACCGGCTCATTGGCGAGTTCGAACATAATTTCATCTTTATTTTTTATATCGGGGTGAGAAGATACAATATCCCAGACAGTCATCAGGTACTGTGCATAATTATAATCATCTTCAACACCGATTACTTCGGGGCAAACCCCCGGAGGACGCATGATTACATACAATCCTTTGGAAATGGCATATTCTGCCATTGGTATAAAAACCTGGTCAAGATAGGTACTGAAACGTGTTTCATCAAAACAGTTTGGAAGCTCGTGGCCATCGGGCGTGCAGCCAGGGGTGTTGCTCCAGTATGGGTCCATGTGCAACCTGATGAAACTCATCTTCCACCCGGCGTTAAGAATCGAATCTATGATTGATTTGTTGTACGCGAGACAACCAGCTACATCATACCCTGTCCATTTGGTGCCTCTTTCGTTGAACCAGGGGCTGTAGGTCTGAGCAAAGCCATGTAAAATAACTGTATTTCCGTGCGGGTCTTTTAAATATCTTCCTTCTGTATGTAACCGGGGGGTGGGCATTCCTTCCCATGCGAAACTCAATAAAGGAAAATTCAGTAATAGTAAAACTGTTATTTTAATCATTTTATGCATAATATATTTTTTATGATTTATAAATCTGATAGCTGCAAATAATAATTCTTTCAATACAAACTTAACTTTTATAAATGCTCTCTGATTGTGAGAGAATAACATATTATAGTATGTGCGTAACAAATAACATAAATCTGAAATTATTTTACTTCGGGATACAAACCGGGGAAATCTGTGAAAAAAAAACATTATACAGTATATAACATTATTTGAAACATAAAACAGGGGTATATTAAAAACATAAGTGCCTTTGGAAAAAGGCACCTATGCCGGTCTAACTTCAGATAATTCATGAAAAAACCCAAACCTAATCTACAAATGCAATAAACTATGAAATAACAAAAGTAAGTCGGTAACGGTTATTTTGAATGTACAACAGTAACAAAATATGGTAGGTATGTAACATCTTAATTTTTGTACCCATCAGCGTTTGCCCTGCGTGCTTTTGCGTAATAACGCCAAGGGTTATCGGGCAGAGAAAAGAATACCGGACACCCCTGCCTGCGCTAAAGCTACGGCAGGCAAGGATTAACGAATGATGAATTATGAAGTGAAGAAAAAGCTACGAGTAACCTGCTACCCGTAACCCTTTTCTCTTCCCCTAAAGGCCCAAAGCCTAAGGCCTAAGGCCTAAAGACCTAAAGCCTTAACCTTGGAACCTGTTCAAAACTATATCGTTGAGAAGCTTGATATCTAAAAGTTAATATTGTAAATTACACTGCTCTTTTCAGGCAGCAACACAATGTTTTATTAAAAACCAAAGTATGCCCATTACGCGCAGCAAGAAATACTTTTTGAATAAAGCTCCTGAAATAATATCTGCAACAAGTAAAGAAATATGCGAACAAATACTTCGCTTATCGAACCAAATAAGCCGTATAAACGAACTATCTTTTCACTTATTGACTAGTTGAAGCCAATTTAAGCCGAAGATGAAATAAACTCGTTATATTAACATTATAAAAACTCTACCTAGTATTTCGTTTCATTTAAATATTGACATTTAATTGGAAAAGGAAAATTCTTTCCACTTATGAACTACAGGTTCTGCATTAATTTCTTCTATACCCTTCAAGATTCGTTCTTTCAATTCTTCTTTTGAGGCTACTCTTATTTGTTTTAAAAAAGTCCGCGACATTTTTCCAAATAATGTTTCGACTAAGTTCAACCATGAGCCGTGTTTGGGGGTGAATACATAGATAAACCGGTTTGGCCTGCTCGCAAGGTATTTCATTGTTTCTTTTGATTTGTGGGATGAATGATTATCTAAAATAACCCGTATCTTATTATTAGGTGGATAATGCTCGTCCAATATCTTTAATAGTTTTATAAACTCAATGCTCCTATGTTGGTTTTCAACCAGGGCGATAACTTTTCCTGAATGTAAATCCAAGCTTGCCAAAATACTAAGTGTACCTAACCGCTTGTATTCGTAATCCCTGCCTATC
>JAFGPL010000268.1 GCA_016936215.1 Bacteroidales bacterium | reverse complement strand
ATTGTTACCTAAAATGCTGTTTTATTTAAAGCATTGGGAATAAAATCAAAATCTTACTCTATAACCTTTAAAACAACCAAATATGAAAAGATTAACTTTTTTTACATTTCTATTAAGTATTTCTTTTTGCTATGCACAGGAAATACTCTATATGGGTAAAGCTTTTTCTACAATCAATTTTGAAGATACAGTAGAATATAAATACGTTGGTATTGATACAAAAAATGTTTGGAGAATTGCAGAACCTCATAAAGAAATATTGTTTATACCACAAACACATTCTTACTTAGGAAAATACGCAATAATAAGTGATACAAATAGGTTCTATAACAGTAATATTCGAGCCTCATTTCAATTTAGACTTTTCTTAGGTGAAGGAGATTCTTATGGGATTTCATTTTCACAAAAGTACGATTTTGAAAAAAACAAGGATGGCGGGATCATTGAAACTTCTTATGATAATGGTGTTACATGGCAAAATATAATATTTGATACTATTATTCAAAATAATATAGAAAATACTTCTAATTTATATGGTATAGCAGACAAAATTAGTTCTTTAGAAGATCAACCGGGTTTTTCAGGATTACAATCAGATATACAATCAGTAAGTATAACGTTTGGTGCTGATGAGTTAATTCGTGGTGATATTATGCTTCTAAAATTTTCACTAGGTACCGATTCAAATGATGCTCAAAATGAAGGTTGGATGTTAGATGATTTTAAATTTTCCGGAATTGAAACCGTTGTTATCGAATCATCTATTAATAAAACAGATGTTAAAATTTATCCAAATCCAGTAAAAAATGTCCTTAAAATAGAATCAGAAGATGTAAAAATTACAGATGTAAAAATATTATCCATATCAGGAAAAAAACTACTTGAAAAATCCGGATATGATATTAGAAATATTGATATGACAGGATTTCATTCGGGTATGTATCTGGTTATTTGCAAAACGGACAATGACATCTTGAGGACTTTCAAAATTCAGAGAATATGAAAAATTATTATCCGTAATATTTTATGTCCTGCCCCTAATATTTGTATAAATAAAATGTTGGTTTGTTAGTGGTTGCGTTCTTTGTTTCTTTCGCGTTTTTCCATGTGGTACTTGCGGTAAAAACAGAAATGCTGAATTTGAACGCAAAGATTGCAAAGTAACTGCCAGGAAAGCTAAGTTTTATTTTTCAACGCATATACAAATATCTCTAAAGCAATCAATGCAGAATTATTGAAAAGCATGATTCTTTCATATTTCCTTATGTAAAATAAAAATTCACCCATCTAATTACAATATGTAATAAAAAACGAATAAATTATTATAAAAAATAATAAAAAAGTGCTTTTATAAAATAAAAATATAAAATAATTTGTATTCTAACAGATAATTGTTACTTTTGTAGCGCAGTTTTAATAAAAATGAAAGCAACCAGATCAAATAAATCAAAGAATAATAATTCTCAGCAATGAGAATGCTATGATTCATAATATATCAGCAGCCATTCTCAACTTAAGGATGGCTTTTTTGTTAATAGAATAAAAATAAAGAGAATGAACACAGGTTTTCCGGAAAAACAGGGATTGTATAATCCAGCTAACGAGCATGACGGGTGTGGTATTGGTTTTGTAACACAGATTAAAGGCATCAGGTCGCACACCATTGTACAAAAAGGCCTGGAAGTTCTGGTGAATATGACGCACAGGGGCGCTGAGGGTGCCGATAATGTTTCTGGCGATGGCGCCGGGATACTCATCCAGATTCCTCATAAGCTCATTTTATCTAAAGGTATTAAAGTTCCGCAGGAGGGTCAGTATGCCACCGGGTTGGTTTTTCTTCCGCGCAACCTCAAAGACAGGCAAAGGTGCGAAAAGATATTCATTGATGCCATTGTTGATGAAGGGCTTGATGTTATTGATTTTCAGGATACAATCGTAGACAACTCCACCCTTGGTGATATAGCAAAAAGCACCGAGCCCTTTATCCGGCAGATATATGTTACCGGAAAATATGAGCAGGATGACCTGGAAAGAAGAATTTACATTGCACGCAAACAAGCCGAAAATAAAGTCAGGAAATCGAATATAGGTGAGAAAAGTTCATTCTATATTCCCAGTCTTTCGACAAAAATTATGATTTATAAAGGCATGTTCATGCCGAGTCAGCTTGCGGAGTATTTTGCCGATTTGCGCAACCCGGCAATGGAAAGCGCCATCGCGCTGATACATTCGAGGTTCAGTACAAATACCTTCCCCACGTGGGACCTTGCGCAACCTTTCAGGTTTATTGCCCACAACGGGGAGATCAATACCATAAAGGGAAACCGTATGTGGATGGGCGCACGTGAGTCATTAATGAGCACCAGCCTGTTTGGTGATGACCTTAAAAAACTCTTTCCTGTAATTGAACCCGATAAAAGCGATTCGGCGTCATTTGATAATGTCCTTGAATTTCTCGTGCTTACCGGTAAGTCAATTCCGCATGCCTTAAGCATGCTTATCCCTGAATCGTGGAATGATAAAAACCCCATACCGGATAGCCTCAAAGCGTTTTATGAATATCATTCCACCATTATGGAACCATGGGACGGGCCTGCTTCTATCGTCTTCAGCGATGGAAGGTATATCGGGGGTACACTCGACAGGAACGGTTTGCGCCCTTCGCGATATATAATTACAAATGATGATGTGATTGTGATGGGCTCTGAAGTTGGGGTACAGGTTTTTCCACCCGAACAGGTAAGGGAGAAAGGAAGGCTGAGACCGGGGAAAATCCTGCTTGTTGATACAAAATTCGGGATTATTGTGCCTGACCAGGAACTTAAAAAACAGCTTACCGAACGAAATCCATATGGTAACTGGCTCAAAGAAAACAGGATAGAGCTTGATGATATACAGGTTAAAGAACGTATCCCAACATCCCTGGGTGATAAATATAAAGATTTCACAAAAGTATTTAACTATACCAAAGAAGATGTAGAGTTTATCCTAAAACCTATGTCAATTGAAGGACAGGAACCTGTTTCATCAATGGGGAATGACACCCCGCTTGCCATTATGTCGGACAAACCTCAAAGATTGTTTAACTATTTTAAACAGCTTTTTGCCCAGGTAACAAATCCTCCCATTGATCCTATAAGGGAAGGGCTTGTGATGTCCCTTACCCATTACATTGGTTCGGTATCGAAGAACCTGCTTACCGAATCACCGGCACATTGCAAGCTGATAAAATTCAAAAGTCCCATCGTATCCAATACCGATCTGGGCAAAATAAAAAACCTCGATCAGAAAGAATATTCACACACGGTTATCCCGATGTTGTTCCCGGCCGGTTCAAAAGACAGCGGCAAAGCCCTTGAAACTGCGCTTGAGAACATGTGTATGAAGGCTGAAGAGGCAGTAGACAAAGGACATAATTTTATCATTCTTTCCGATCGGGATTTTGACGAAAGATATGCACCAATACCTTCAATTTTAGCAGTTTCTGCCGTTCACCATCACCTCATCAATGTTAAAAAAAGGATGCAGACCGGTCTTATTGTCGAAACGGCTGATGCGAGAGAGGTAAATCATTTTGCATTGCTTTTTGCATACGGCGCCAGTATTGTTAATCCTTACGGTGCTTTGGCCATCATTGAAAAAATGGTTGAGAAAAAAGATATTCCTTACGACTATGTCAAAGCCCGCTCAAATTATTTCAAAGCCATTGATAAAGGGCTATTGAAAATCCTTTCGAAAATGGGTATTTCTACACTTCGGAGCTACCACGGTTCACAAATGTTTGAAGCGCTGGGAATCGGAAAAGAGGTCATTAACAAATATTTTTCAGGTACCGAATCGAGAATCGGGGGGATAGGGCTTACTGAAATCGCGAATGAAGCTTTGATAAACCACCGTAATGCATTTTTGGAAGAGGGTGCAGGACAACCGGAGTTCAAGACTGCGGGTGTATACCATTATCGTAAAGACGGCGAACGCCATGGGTGGAACCCTGAGACCATCGGGCTGCTGCAATGGTCTACCAGGACTAATAATTATGCAAAGTTTAAGGAATTCAGCAGCCTTGTAAATGAAGAGAACCGCCGGCCGCAATTTCTCAGGGGTTGTTTTGATATAAAAAAGGGCAAACCTGTACCCATAGAAGAGGTTGAACCTGCTTCAGAGATAATGAAACGTTTTGTCACCGGTGCTATGTCTTTTGGTTCTATAAGTAAAGAAGCACACGAGGCGCTGGCAATTGCCATGAACAAAATCGGCGGCCGCAGCAATACCGGTGAAGGCGGTGAAGATGCCGAACGTTTCAAGTCCCGTAAAGATGGAACATTGCCCCGGAGCGCAATTAAGCAGGTTGCTTCCGGAAGGTTTGGTGTTACCACAAATTACCTTGTTAATGCCGATGAGATTCAGATAAAAATTGCCCAGGGTGCAAAACCAGGCGAGGGCGGACAGCTTCCCGGACATAAAATAGATAAAATTATTGCCCGTCTCAGACATTCAACACCGGGTATTACGCTGATATCCCCGCCCCCTCATCATGATATATATTCAATTGAAGACCTGGCACAGCTTATTTTCGACCTTAAATGTGTGAACCCCAAAGCAAAGATTAGTGTCAAACTGGTTTCGGAGAATGGAGTTGGTACGATTGCAGCAGGGGTTGCCAAGGCACATGCCGATACCATAACCATAAGCGGCAGCGAAGGAGGAACAGGGGCCAGCCCCGCAAGCTCTATCAAACATGCCGGTTTACCCATGGAACTTGGTATATCAGAGGTGCAGCAAACGCTTGTGATGAATAACCTGAGGGACAGGGTTAGGTTGCAGACCGACGGCCAGCTCAAAACAGGCAGGGATGTGATATATGCCGGATTACTCGGCGCCGAAGAGTTCGGGTTTGCTACCGCAGGCCTTGTCGTCCTCGGATGCATCATGATGCGTAAGTGTCATTTGAATACATGCCCTGTGGGAGTTGCAACGCAGGACCCCGAACTCAGGAAACGATTTCTCGGTAAATCTGAGTTTGTAGTAAATTATTTTAATTTTCTTGCCCAGGAGGTTAGAGAATATCTTGCAGAAATGGGTTTCAGGAAGTTTGATGATATTATTGGCCGTACCGATCTGTTGGAGCAGCGAAAAGATATCAGCCACTGGAAAGCAAAAACACTCGATCTGGACAGGATACTTTACCGTCCTGCTGAAGCATCGAAATATGCAACGCACTGCATTTGCCTGCAAAAACACAAAATAGAAGATGTGATGGACCATGAGCTTATTAAGCTTACGGCAAAATCTATCAAAAATTTAAGCAAAGTATGGATATCAAAACCAATCAGCAATACCGACCGTACGGTTGGCGCCATGCTATCCGGTGAGATCACCAAAAAATATGGTGAAGATGGCATGTCCGACGGTACCATCAACTGTAAGTTCCAGGGCTCTGCAGGTCAGAGTTTCGGTGCATTCCTGGTCAGGGGTGTGCAGTTCGAACTCGAAGGGGAATCCAACGATTATCTTGGCAAAGGGCTCTCCGGGGGACGCATTATTGTGCTTCCGCCAAAGGGTTCGGCTTTTAAACCTGAAGAAAACATCATTATTGGGAATACTGTTCTATATGGCGCCACATCGGGCGAAGCTTACATCAGGGGAGTTGCCGGTGAAAGGTTCTGCGTGAGGAACAGCGGAGCTTATGCCGTGGTAGAGGGCACAGGCGATCATTGTTGTGAATACATGACCGGCGGAAGAACAGTGGTCCTTGGTAAAACCGGACGCAATTTTGCTGCAGGTATGAGCGGGGGGATTGCTTACGTTCTCGATGTTGACGGAAACTTCGAATACTTTTGCAACAAAGGGATGGTTGAAATAAGCCAGGTGGGGGATAAAGATGATATCATCGAACTTCAGAGGCTTATAAACAATCATTATCTCTACACACGGAGCGAGCTCGCCGAAAAAATACTTGTCAGTTGGGATGAGTACCTGCCCCGTTTTGTAAAAGTCATACCGTTTGAATATAAGAAAGTTCTTGAGGAACAAAAACTTGAACAACTAAGGGAGAAGATCAAGCAGACCGAGGACGAACCTCACTTTCAATACTGATATTTTTAATCATAATATTAAACTGAAATACAATGGGAAATCCAAAAGGATTTATACAAATACCACGCAAGGTGGCCGGATACAGACCGCTTAACGAACGCGTATATGACTATGGTGAAGTGGAACAAACACTCAATGAGCAGGATAGAAAAGATCAGGCTTCCAGGTGTATGGATTGCGGGATACCTTTTTGCCAGTGGGGATGCCCGGTAATGAATAATATGCCCGAATGGCAGGATGCCATTTATAAAGGAAAATGGGATGAAGCAATTTCAATACTTCACGAAACGAATAATTTTCCTGAATTCACCGGAAGAATTTGTCCTGCCCCCTGCGAAAGTGCATGTACCCTGAACATACATAACGAACCGGTAACCATTCGTGAAAACGAAGCTGCTGCTGCCGAGAAAGGATTTGAACTTGGGTTTATAAAACCAAATCCGCCAAAAAAGAGGACCGGCAAAAAGGTTGCGGTTATCGGTTCCGGGCCTGCCGGGCTTGCCTGTGCCGACCTGCTTAACAAATGGGGGCATACGGTAACTGTTTTCGAAAAAGACAATGCCCCGGGGGGTTTGTTACGGTATGGTATTCCTGATTTTAAACTGAATAAAAAAGTAATTGACCGAAGGCTGGATATTTTAATCCAGGAAGGATTGGATATTAAGGTCAATACCCACGTTGGTGAAGATATAAAAGGTTCTGAACTGCTCAAAGAATTTGATGCAGTATGTCTTGCAACAGGGGCTATGAAACCTCGCGATCTTCCTGTGCAGGGCCGTGATCTCAGGGGTGTTTATTTTGCAATGGATTTTCTCAAACAGCAGAATAAAGTTATCAGGGGCGAGAAAATCCCCGATGAAGAAAGAATCCTGGCCACAGATAAGAATATCCTTGTGATTGGCGGCGGGGATACCGGCTCTGATTGCGTTGGTACTTCAATCCGTCACGGTGCAAAGCACATTCTGCAGATTGAAATTCTGCCTAAACCTCCTGAAGACAGACTTCCGGATAACCCATGGCCTTATTGGGCCAATGTATTGCGCACCTCAAGCTCGCACAAAGAGGGATGTGAACGCCGCTGGGGCCTCACCACCAAAAGGTTTATCGGTGAAAATGGGGCACTTACCCATGTTGAAATTGCAAAGGTAGAGTGGATAAAGGAAAATGGAAAATATAACATGGCCGAGATACCGGGAACCACAGAAATAATAAGTGCCGATCTTGTATTCCTGGCTATGGGGTTTGTTCATACCATACACGAAGGGCTTGCCAACGAACTCGGCCTGGAATATGACAACCGGGGAAATATTAAAATTGATACCAAATACCAGACAAATGTCCAAAAAGTGTTTGCAACCGGAGATGCCACTGTCGGGGCAAGCCTTGTAGTAAGGGCAATTAACTATGGAAGACAAACCGCAAAAGCAATAAACGCTTTTCTAAGGAAATAAAACCTGAAATTGTTTTGTTTTAAAACCTTAAATCCGTTAGTGTGCCAACTACTAAAAAAGTAAACTAATTTTTTACTTCAGGGGAGGTGTTCAAAATGCCGAATTTGTTCTCTTTTGACATTCTGAACGACAGTGAAGAATCTAATTTACAGAATAATAAAGATTCTTGGTTTCACTCGGAATGACAAAATACAGGCTTTTTGGACAGCCACTTTAAACCTGAAAATTAGTTTAATATTTTACTAATCATAACACTAGTTAAAAAGTAAATAATTGGCAATAAACACCCTTCGAATTCCCGCCTAGCAGAGCAAAGAGGCGGGCAAGCGCAGCTAATGATACGATGAGGATAGCCTTCGACTTCGCTGCTAATGACACGATGGTAATAGCCTTCGACTTCGCTCAGGCTGACTAAGGTGTCAACTAATTATTAAATAGTGGTTTATCACTATCAAAGCCTGATTGGAAAATGAAAATTAACTTGCGGATTTAAGGTAGTTGATGAATTCAGGCTTAACCGCAATATTTGTTCATAGAATTGCGTAATTTCTTTTTAACCTTAATAACCGATTTACTATTATTGCGGGTATATTCATGTAAGATATACTAAGCAGATATATACATGAAAAATTTTTAATCTCTGGTATATCTTTGCAGAAAAGGGATTTTAAAAGAATCATTAGTACTGGTAATAAAATTTCCGGATGAAACGTCCATTTAAAAATAATTATTTTTTCGCCAACGGAAATGATGATTTTTAAATGGTAAGTTTCACTTGACCAATTAAATAATTAATATATATTCAAGTGAAATTTAACAAAAAGGTTTTACTGTTTTCTTTATTAATTCCTGCAATCGTATTATTGGCAGGTTTCATTTTCTCAGTATCATACGAAGATGCTGTTATTAAAATACTTAAGAAATATCTTGATAAACACCTTACAACAGAGATTGAGGTGTCACGTATTGATTTTTCTGTTTTTAAAAAATTTCCAAATGCAACGGTTGAATTCAGGAATATGGTTGCCAAATCGGGTGTAGGTTTCAATACGCGTGAATTCAAAAAAAATACCGATACCCTGATGACGGCAAAATCGGTGTTCTTCGAATTCAGTATACTCCATTTATTAAAAGGGGATTATAAACTTAAAAATATTTTTATTAGCAATGGAGAGGTAAATCTTTTTATTGACCGGGAAGGACTGAAAAATTTTTCTGTCTGGGAGTCCGGTAAAGCAGAAAACCAGGAGGCGATAAACTTTTCATTGCAGAATATCATCTTACTGAACACTGGAATAACATACAAGGATCTTTCAAACAATATTTCGCTCGTTTCAGAAACGCGCAGGCTCCAGGTTAAAGCAGATTTTGCAGAAAAAGGCAGCCATATTGCAATAAAAGGTGATCTGGATGTAAAGGGAATGGATATAGGCCCTTCCTATAAGCTTCCGGTTTCGCTGTTTAAAGTTGACCTTGATATGGATATCTCGAAAAATGCCTTCAGGCTTAAAAAGAGTTTGGTTAGTTCTGGAAAGATGAATGTGAAATTTTCAGGTGAAGTTAAAAGGTATAAAGCCAATACAGTCTTAATATCTTTTCAATGCTCCAGGGCCGGTATCAATAAACTTATCCGTTTTTATCCCGGAGAAATTGATTTTATCCAAAAAAAGTACCAGGTTTCCGGTCTGGTTGATTTTAACGGCACACTGAAAGGCACTTTATCAAAAGGTCATAATCCGCTGGTAAACATTAGCTTTAATGTTAGCAATGGTGTTTTGTCAAACCGTCAGAACAAAAAGAAATTATCAGGAATTCGTCTCAAAGGTGATTACACCAATGGGGTGAAAAGAATTTCTGCCACATCCATGCTAAATATATCAGATTTTTATGTAGGTCAGGATAAAAGCAGTTTTACAGGTTCAATGAAATTAAATGGTTTCAATCCTTCTGATGCCGAAATGGTGTTGAAATCAAAAATTGAGGTAAATGAGTTTCTTAAATTTTTGAATGTAGATACAATAGAGCAGGTATCCGGAACTATTACTTCAAATATTGTTTTAAAAGGGAGAATTACCACTTTCAAATCATTTAATAAGAAAGATATTGTAGCGCTGAGCAATGAGGGTTCATTAACATTAAACGATTTTTCATTTAAAATAAAAGGTTCAGAACCGGTCATTTCAAATGCAAATGGTGAAATACTTCTTGGGGATATTATTAAATTAAGTGAAGTTAATTTTAAAGTAAAGGAAAACAGCTTTAAAGTCAGCGGCAATTTTTCAAACTTGCCCGAATTCCTGTTTTTAAAAGACTTTTTATATGCAGAGGCAAATGTTGAGTCTGAATTTCTCGATCTGAAATCATTAACCGGCCAGAATAACAGTGGAAATGAAAGTAAAAAATTTGAATTTCCGGAAAAAATCTATCTGAAATCAAATTTTTTCATCAAAACTTTTGTTTATGGGAAATTTTCAGCCGACAATGTAAGCGGAAGCGTAACCTACAAACCCAAAGAGTTTGATTTTGAAAAATTTACCTTTAATGCCGCCGAAGGATCTGTTTCGGGTTTGGCAAAGGTTAACCAAACTGCAGAAAATAAAACAGGTGTGGCTTGCCAGTCAGTATTAAGTAATGTTGATATCCAGAAATTGTTCATATCAATGAATAATTTCAGCCAGGATGTGATACATCATAAAAATATTAAAGGTAAAATTTCCGGTGCGCTCGATTTCTCTGCTTTATGGGATGAAAAACTGCAATTGATGGGGAATACTGTTTTAGCCAACAGCAATTTTGAAATCATTAATGGCGAACTCATTGATTACGATCCCATGCTCGGGTTATCAAAGTATATTGATGTCAATGAACTGAAAGCAATAAAATTCAGTACACTTAAGAACCAGATTTATATAAAGGACAAGGTAATTACCATACCCGAAATGGATATCAATTCATCTGCCTTCAACATTAAGGGAATGGGGGTACACAGGTTTGACAACAGTTATGAATACCGCATTCAGGTTGAACTGTCTGAAATTCTCGCGCGTAAAGCCAGGAAAAAGAGAAAAGAGATTGAAGAATTCGGTATGGTTGAAGAAGATGGCCTCGGCAAATTAACATTGCCCATTAGGATTGCGGGAAAGGGAAATATTTATGAAGTGACGCTCGACCGCAGAAGAGCTATAGATGGATTCAGGAAGAGCCTGATGAAAGAAAAAGAAGAACTTGAATCTATCTTCAATCCGGAAGAAAAAGTAAATAAAAAAACTGATGACGATATTAATCGTGACAAGGAATTATTTATTGAATGGGATGATGGGAATGAAAAAAAAGATTTTATATTTGAAAAAAATGAAAAAGAAGACACCCGGCAGCCTCAGTTTATAATTGAATGGGATGATGAGGCAGAGGTTGAAAAAGGTGACTCTTCGACAAATGAACCAGTAAATTAATGTTTTCCGAATTGAATATTTACACACAGAAAGTCAGATGGAAATTTCTGCTTTTCATATTTGCCGTTTTTATCGGGATAAGTTCGCTTTGGTACACCAACATCCTGGTGAAAAAGCTTGCTGCTGAAGAAAAAAAGAGAATTGAACTGTGGGCCGAGGCACAGGAAAATGTTATTAAAACCGATGAAAACCTTGAGTTCTACTTTAAGGTTTTAAAAAACAATGAAACAATCCCTGTTATTGTAGTAGACTCCGTTTCCGACAGCATTCAGTTTCACAGAAATCTTAATCCGAAAAAGGTTGATAATCAAAAATATATCAGGCGAAGGCTTGAAAAAATGAAAAATGAAAATGAGCCATTTAACATTTATATTTCAGAAAACGATCATCAGCTTTTATATTATGGAAGGTCTACCATCATTGAAAAACTAACCTATTATCCTTATGTTCAGTTGGGTATCATACTCCTGTTTATCGTGGTATCTTATTTTGCATTTAGCACGGCGCGCAAAACCGAGCAAAACAAGGTATGGGTCGGTTTATCTAAAGAAACAGCTCATCAGCTGGGAACGCCCATATCCTCATTACTTGCATTGCTTGAAATCATGAAATTAAGGGAAAGTGATAACGAAATGTTGCTTGAACTTGAAAAAGACATACGGCGGCTTGAAAAAATTACCGAAAGATTTTCAAAGATTGGTTCAAAACCTGTACTGAACAAAGAGAATATACATGAAGTAATCGAGAGGGCTATCCGGTATCTTAAAACCCGCTCTTCAGAGAAGGTGAAATATCAGCTACAAGCTCCCCCTTATGAGCTAACTACGGCAATAAATGCGGAACTTTTTGAATGGGTAATTGAAAATGTATGTAAAAATGCCATAGATGCCATTGACGGGGATGGCACCATAGAAATAAATATTACAGACCATACCCAGGTTGTTTATATAGACATTTCTGATACCGGCCGGGGCATTCCCAAAAGCAAGTTCAAAACAATTTTTAAACCTGGTTATACCACCAAAGAAAGGGGGTGGGGCTTGGGATTATCACTATCGAAGCGCATTGTTGAAGAGTACCATGATGGAAAAATATTTGTGAATGAGTCTGAGCTGGGGGTAGGTACGAAAATCAGGATTGTTCTGAAAAAAGATGTTAAATAGTATCTTACATAATTCTATACATTTTTTGATGTAATGGATAACAGGTTTTTTTTCAGGAAAAGCGAGCGCATTCACGAAAAAACGCTGATCCAGAAACTTTTTACCCAGGGGAAGACCATTATCATACCTCCATTCAGGGTGCAGTTGTTGGTTTCTGAAGCGGAAGCCAATCCACCTGCTCGTATATTGATATCCATACCAAAAAAAGTAATCAGAAAGGCGGTTAAAAGAAACCTTTTGAAAAGAAGAATTCGGGAAGCATACAGGCTAAATAGCCATAAATTTAAAGATTACTTATCAGCTAAAAAGATTTCGTTGTCTCTCGGTTTCATTTATGTTGAAGGGCAAGTTGCAGATTATCATTCAATTGAAAAATCATTATTGGTTGTATTAGACTCGGTAATAGGTAAAATTGAGAGGCAGAGGAAATAGAAGGAAAAGATAATAAATCCGATGAAGTAACGGTAAGAAGATTCAGATTTTGAAATATATATGTAAAACACAAAAATAAAAGCCGGACAATAATTTTCCGGCTTTTGCTCCTCAGGTAGGACTTGAACCTACGACCTACGGATTAACAGTCCGCCGCTCTAACCAACTGAGCTACTGAGGAAAATACTGCTTTTATTATGGTTTATTATTATCTAATACCCGTGCCCTGTCTGAGCTGGGAATGATAGAACTGACTAATAAAAAGCGTGGCAAAACTATATTAAATTCTCTAAAAATGCAATGAATTGTACCAAAAAATGAAAAAGATTTTCAAATCTGAATTGAAAAAAAATCTGTTATATTAGCGATTATTTTGTGTTTTAAAAATCAATAAAATCATGCAAAAAGTATTGGGTATCGGTAATGCACTTGTAGATGTAATTATTAAAGTAAAAGATGAATTGGTACTTGAAAAGTATTCATTACCAAAAGGAAGCATGCAGCTCGTTGATAATGGTGTTGCAGAAATGATAGAAAAAGATACCCGTGACCATCCGGTTTTTCTGGCTTCAGGAGGCTCAGGGTCAAATACCATACATGGCCTTGCAAAACTCGGTATCAAAACCGGTTATATTGGCAAGACGGGCAAAGATACACATGGAGAATTCTTTAGCAAAGATATGGATAAAGCCGGAATAACCCCGTATCTTGGGATTGGAAATGCCCCGACAGGAAGGGCGATGACCATAGTAACACCAGACTCCGAAAGGACTTTTGCCACTTACCTCGGCAGTGCCATTGAATTGACAGCAGAGGATTTCCTTATTACACCTTTCAAAGATTATTCCCTTTTACATGTTGAGGGTTACCTGGTGCCCAACAAAGACCTTGTATATACCATGTTGAAAGAAGCCAAAAAAGCAGGTATGACTGTTTCTTTAGATATGGCAAGTTACAATGTGGTGGAAGCCAACCTTGATTTTTTAAAAGAGATTGTTAAAGAATACGTTGATATTGTTTTTGCAAATGAAGAAGAAGCATATGCTTTTACAGGAAAGAATCCACTTGAAGCAGCCGGTACAATCGCTCAAATTGCCCAATATGCAGTGGTAAAAACAGGGAAATCGGGCTCAATTATAAAACATAAAAATGAAATTGCAGAAATCGGGGTTATAAAGGCCAGTTGTATTGATACTACAGGCGCAGGAGACCTTTATGCCTCCGGTTTTCTTTATGGGTATTTGAATCATTTATCATTACAAAAGTGTGGTGAGTTAGGCGCTTTGCTTGCTGGTAAAGTGATTGAGAATTTAGGGGCAAAAATTCCGGAAACAACCTGGCCCGTAATTTATAAACTTAAAGAAGAAATTGAATTAAAATAATATGGGGTATCTGATCATCTCCCGTAAAGTTTTATCTTTATGGAATGAAATACCCGGCAGACCAAATGGAATTTGAAAAAATGTT
>JAFGPL010000267.1 GCA_016936215.1 Bacteroidales bacterium | reverse complement strand
TCTGTTTTGAAATGGCCATGGTAACCGGGTATAACCTTGTACCCGAACCGCCTGCTAAAATTATTCCTTTCATGGTCTGTTAATTTCAATTTTATTTTTAAAATATTCAATGGTTTTTAATAAACCTTCTTCAAGGGGCACTTTCGCTTCCCAACCGTTGAGCAGCTTGTTTGCCTGAGAGGTGTCCGGTTTTCTTTGCACCGGGTCATCGGCAGGAAGCGGCTTATAAATTATTTTCGATTTCGATCCGGTAAGTGCCAGCACTTTTTCAGCCAGCTCCCTGATGGTAAATTCAACAGGGTTGCCGATGTTTACAGGGCCGGTTACCTCTTCCCCTGTGCCCATCATCCGTATCAACCCCTCCAGCAGGTCGTCAATATATTGAAAACTCCTTGTCTGGGAGCCGTCACCGTATATGGTGATGTCCTGGTTTGTAAGCGCCTGTACCACAAAGTTTGATACAACCCTGCCATCGTTTGGGTGCATGCGGGGTCCGTAAGTGTTGAAAATACGTACAATTTTTATCCGTACCTTATTCTGGTAATAATAATCCATAAACAGTGTTTCGGCACAGCGCTTACCCTCGTCATAGCATGATCTTCTGCCTATGGGATTAACATTTCCCCAATAGGCTTCAGATTGAGGGTGCTCTTTCGGGTCGCCATAAACCTCACTGGTTGATGCCTGCAATACTTTAGCCCTTATTCGCTTTGCAAGTCCAAGCATGTTGATTGCCCCCATTACCGAGGTTTTGATCGTTTTAATGGGATTATACTGGTAGTGCACGGGCGATGCAGGACAGGCAAGGTTGTATATCTCATCTGCCTCGATAAAAAAGGAATGTGTGATGTCGTGCCTTATAAGCTCGAAATAAGGATTTTTTAAAAGATGGATGATGTTGCTTTTAGAGCCTGTGAAATAGTTGTCGAGACATATTACTTCATTTCCTTCATTCAGCAACCTCTCGCACAAATGTGAGCCGATAAAACCTGCTCCTCCTGTAATTAAAATTTTTTTCATAAAACAAAAATAGTAATCATCATAAAACTGATAGTATCAGGGCATAAAGTAAATCATTTTTTTTTCATAAATTTAGTTTTTTACGGTAGAATATTTTAGCTTTGCAGCTCGATTTTTAACAATATAATGTCTAACATATTAATTATTAGATTATTTAAATGACAGAAAACAGTAAAACAAGATCAAATGATCAGGAAGAATTGATTGAAAATCACGTTGATAGCGATGTAAACCAGGTTGAAAACGCATCAACAGATGAAATCAAAAATGAAGAAGCAGTTAGCGAAGAACAGGTTGTAGCAGAAACTGCCAATGAAGAAGTTGAACCGGTTAATGAAGAAGAAACAGTTGAGGTTCAACCTGAAGAAACGAAAACACAAGCAGCCAAAAAATCAGAAGGCAAAAGCGGGAAAAAACAGGCAAAGGATACAGCAGGGCTGGAAACATCCGATCCTGATTTCGACTGGAATGCATACAGCGACGATCAGGATTTATACAACCAGGCTCAACGCAAAGAGTTTGAGAAAATGTACGATGACACCCTTTCTACCATTGCTGAAAACGAGGTTGTTGAAGGTACGGTTATTGCGATGAACAAACGCGAAGTGGTGATCAACATTGGGTACAAATCTGAAGGCGTTGTTTCATTAAACGAATTCAGGTACAATCCCGAACTGAAAATCGGCGATAAAGTAGAGGTTTATGTTGAAAGCCAGGAAGATAAAAAGGGCCAGTTGTTGCTCTCGCACAAGAAAGCACGGGCGCTTAAATCATGGGACAGGGTGAATGCTGCCCTCGAAGGCAACGAAATCATCAATGGCTATATTAAGTGCCGTACCAAGGGAGGTATGATTGTGGATGTATTCGGCATTGAAGCATTTTTGCCGGGTTCACAGATTGATGTGAAACCTATCAGGGACTACGACGTGTATGTTGGAAAGACCATGGAATTCAAAGTGGTGAAGATTAACCATGAATTTAAAAATGTGGTGGTTTCTCACAAAGCGCTTATTGAAGCTGAACTTGAACAGCAGAAAAAAGAGATTATTGCCAAACTTGAAAAAGGCCAGATACTTGAAGGAACTGTTAAAAATATTACCTCCTACGGTGTATTTATTGACCTTGGCGGTGTTGACGGTTTAATTCATATCACAGACCTGTCATGGGGCAGGGTTAACCATCCCGAAGAAATCGTACAGCTCGATCAGAAACTTCAGGTGGTTATACTCGATTTTGATGATGAAAAGAAACGCATCGCCCTCGGTCTGAAACAACTTTCACCACACCCGTGGGATTCACTTGACAGCAGCCTTAATATCGGCAATAAAGTTAAAGGTAAAGTTGTGGTTATGGCCGACTATGGCGCTTTTGTTGAAATAGCACCGGGTGTTGAAGGACTTATTCATGTGTCTGAGATGTCCTGGTCACAGCACCTGCGAAGCGCACAGGAGTTCCTGAAAGTGGGCGACGAAGTAGAGGCCGTTATTCTTACACTTGACCGTGAGGAAAGAAAAATGTCTTTGGGCATCAAGCAATTGAAAACCGATCCATGGGAAAATATCGAAGAAAAATATGCTGTAGGTTCAAAACATACTGCGAAAGTTAGGAATTTTACTAACTTTGGTGTATTCGTTGAAATAGAAGAAGGTGTAGACGGACTTATACATATCTCTGATCTCTCATGGACCAAGAAAATCAAGCACCCTGCAGAGTTTACCAATATTGGTGACAATATTGAGGTAACAGTGCTTGAGATTGACAAGGAAAACCGCAGGTTAAGCCTTGGTCATAAACAGCTTGAAGAGAATCCATGGGATGTATTCGAGACAATTTTTACGGTTGACTCCATTCACGAAGGTACGATCATTGAAATATCTGACAAGGGTGCCGTAGTGGCCTTGCAGTATGGTGTAGAGGGATTTGTAACACCCAAGCACCTGGTGAAGGAAGACGGGTCTTCTGCAAAACTTGATGAGAAACTTGATTTTAAAGTGATAGAATTTTCAAAATCAGCTAAAAAAATCGTACTTTCACATAGCCGAATTCATGAAGATACCAAAAGGGCTACTGCCGATGCAGATAAAAAATCCGGCGACGCCGCAGTGAAGAAGGCTGCAAAGAAGGTGAAAGCAAGCCTGGAAAAAACCACTTTAGGTGATATTACCGAGCTGGCAGCACTGAAAGACGAGATGGAAAAGAAAGAAAAGCAGAGCAAAAAAGAGAAGAAAGAAAAAGCTGATGAAGGAAAAGACAGTTAAAACACTTAAATATATCTAAAACTTCTCAATATGGAATTCAAAATTGAAAAGCGCAACAGTTATACCCTGATCCAAGTATTGGAGGAAAAACTTGACACACATATCGCACCAACACTCAAGTCAGAACTGGTGTTGGTGTCGGGTAACGGTGAAAAGAACATCATACTTGATCTTAGTAAGTGTCGTTATTGCGATTCTTCGGGACTGAGCGCAATACTCGTTGCCAACAGGCTATGCAAAAATGCAAACGGCACTTTTGTCCTTACCGGGCTAAATGACGCTGTTGAAAGACTGATTACCATTTCACAGCTTGATACAGTGCTCAATATCTCCAGCTCGATTGATGAAGGGGCCAAGCTTATTACTGAAGTTGACAAATAGATATATATTGAGATGTCTTTTTCGTTGACGGTTTTGGGTAGTAGTTCTGCATTACCTACGTCAAAAAGATTTCCAAGTGCTCATGTGCTCAATGTACATGAGCACTTTTTTTTAATAGATTGTGGTGAAGGAACACAAATACAATTAAGAAAATATAAAATAAAATTCTCGCGTATCAACCATGTTTTTATAAGCCACATGCATGGTGACCATGTATTCGGTCTGCCCGGTCTTTTTTCTACATTTAACCTGCTTGGCAGAAAAAACGATTTGTATGTATACGGAAATATTCAGTTAAAGCACCTGATAAACTTCTATTTAGAACATTTCGGGAATGACCTTCTTTACAAAATACATTTTAAACCAGTAAACAATAAACGACAGGCAGTTATATACGAAGACAAAAATATCACTGTTGAAACCCTGCCGTTAAAACACCGTGTCCCTTCCGCCGGCTTTCTTTTCAGGGAAAAAGAGGGGGAAAGGAACATTTTAAAAGAGATGATAGAAAAGTATCAGCTTTCTATCAGTGATATTGTTAAGATTAAAAAAGGCAGTGACCATATCACTCCCGAAGGATTGGTTATACCCAATGCCCAACTAACCATACCGCCATACAAAGGCAGAAGTTATGCCTACTGTTCAGATACAATGTTTTATCATCGGCTTGCTGAACGTATAAAAGGTGTTGATCTGCTTTACCACGAAGCTACTTTTCTCGATAAAGAGAAGAAACTTGCCAGGCTTACCATGCATTCCACAGCATTGCAGGCCGCAACAATAGCCAGGGAGGCAGGCGCAGGAACCCTTGTGATCGGTCATTTTTCTTCACGTTATGACGATATTACCGATATGCTGAATGAAGCCCGGACTGTATTCGGAAATACATTACCCGCAGAAGAAGGCAGGGTATACGATATTCCCCGCACCAGAAAGCAAAATGAATAAAAAATAAAATCTATCCTTGCCAATAATAATTATCTTTACGCCTTAAATTTAAAACAACCATAAGTGCAGGAGAAAATAATAATTCTTGATTTCGGGTCTCAATATACCCAACTGATAGCGAGAAGAATAAGGGAGTTAAATGTATATTGTGAAATCCACCCGTTTAACCATATCCCCGCAAAAGATTCATCAATTAAAGGGGTAGTTCTTTCAGGGAGCCCGTCATCGGTAAGGGACAATAATGCCCCGATACCCGATCTTACCGGTATTAAAGGCCATTTGCCCGTACTTGGGATATGCTATGGGGCACAATACCTTGCACATTTTTTTGGCGGAGAGGTTCTTCCTTCAAAACACCGTGAATACGGACGTGCCAATCTTGAGTATCACGACCCGGGCTCACAACTTATGAAAGGCCTATCGAAAAACACACAGGTGTGGATGTCGCATGGCGATACCATTGCAAGAATACCTGAAGGATATAATGTTATTGGCAGCACCCGCGATGTAAAAATTGGTGCTTATAAAATATCAGGCGAAGAAACCTATGGCATACAATTTCACCCTGAAGTTTATCACACCTCCGAAGGCTCCAAACTTCTCTATAATTTTGTAGTGAATATATGTGGTTGCAAGCAGGACTGGACCCCTGCATCCTTCATAGAGGCCACTATTCATGAAATATCGGCAAAAGTCGGTTCAGACAAGGTTGTTTTAGGACTGTCAGGCGGTGTGGATTCATCTGTTGCCGCTGTGCTTCTTCACAGGGCAATAGGCGCCAACCTGACATGTATTTTTGTTGACAATGGTGTGTTGCGCAAAAACGAATACGAGACCGTGCTGGCATCATACCAGCATATGGGGTTAAATGTAGTAGGAGTTGATGCAAAAAACAGGTTCCTTGGCGAATTGAAGGGTATTATTGATCCTGAGCAGAAAAGAAAGATTATTGGCAGGATTTTTATCGAAACTTTTGAATCGGAAGCCGGAAAAATTAAAGATGTAAAATGGCTGGCACAGGGAACAATCTATCCCGATGTTATTGAATCGGTTTCGGTCAATGGCCCTTCAGCTACCATCAAATCACATCATAATGTAGGGGGGTTGCCGGAAAAAATGAACCTCAAAGTAGTTGAACCACTTAAACTTCTCTTTAAAGATGAGGTAAGAAAAGTCGGGCGCACCCTTAAAATTGATGACATCATCCTTAACCGCCACCCCTTTCCGGGACCCGGACTGGCAATAAGGATTATCGGGGAGGTTACACCTGAAAAAGTAAACATCCTTCAGGATGTTGACAGTATTTTTATTGAAGGTTTAAAAGAATTCGAACTATACGATAAAGTATGGCAGGCCGCATCAATACTGCTGCCTGTGCAGTCGGTGGGTGTGATGGGCGACGAACGTACTTACGAAAATGTCGTTGCTTTAAGGGCAGTAACTTCAACCGATGGCATGACAGCCGATTGGTCACATCTGCCTTACGAGTTTCTGGGTACCATTTCGAACCGCATCATAAACAATGTAAAAGGCATTAACAGGGTGGTTTATGATATAAGTTCCAAGCCTCCGGCTACCATCGAATGGGAATGATGCATTCACTTAATTTACTGAAAGAGTTTAGGTTTTGTCCGCAAAAGAAAAATCAGCAGGAAATGAAGTGATAAATTGTATAAACCTTCTCGAAAAAAGTTTATATTTGTTTTTAACTTATTAATGTATAATTTGTTTTCTTCAAAAACAGTTTCGATGAAAAAATTAGATATTAAAGAGGGTAAGCTGACACCGAAAGTAACTTATAATCCGGATGAAAACATACTGGGTATTTCCGGTTCTTCTCTGCCTGAGAATGTACATGAATTTTATAAACCCATACTGCAATGGCTTGATGAATACGAAGCCGCTGCCGATAAAGTGAGCAAGCCCTTCAAAGTGTCAATGAAGCTGGCATATTATAATTCCAGCTCAATGAAATATATACACGAAATTTTTGCCAGCATTGCACGTATTCATCATAAAGGTGTGAAAACAGTTATTGAATGGCATTACGACAAAGACGATGACCTGCTGAAAGAAGCAGGACAGGACTTGTCTGAACTTATTGGCCTGAAGTTTAACTATATTACACCATAAGAAGTATTTTATTGCACCTGGTTATTCCCCGCCCGCATGTGGGCTTTCTATTATTAAACCATTTGTTAAGATGAAAAGAATCATTTATATACTTTGTTTTATTCTTTGTGCTGTTTATTTACCTGTGCACCCGCAGGCTCATTTCGAACAAACCGTAAAGTTTGGCCAGGTGCTGGACTGGATTAACTCTTATTATGTTGATACTGTAGATGAAGCAGAACTGGTAGAAGATGCAATCATTCACCTTTTAAGAAACCTTGACCCCCATTCATCATATTTATCAAAGGAGGAGGTGAAAGAGATGAATGAACCTCTGCAGGGGAGCTTTGAAGGTATAGGTGTTTCGTTCAATATACTCGACGACACCATTTTTATTATTTCACCCATTTCAGGGGGGCCGTCAGAAAAGGTTGGTATTCAGGCAGGCGACCGGATTATTAAGGTGGACGGAAAAAATGTTGCCGGAACAGGGATTACAAATAACGATGTGTTTGCATTGCTGCGTGGAAAAAAGGGGACAAAGGTTATCGTGTCTATATTGCGCCGTGATGTGAAAGAACTACTTGATTTTACCATCATCAGGGATAAAATTCCTATCTATAGTGTTGACGCGGCATACAAGGTGAAAGGCAATATCGGTTATATCAAACTTAACCGGTTTTCTATGACCACTATGGAAGAATTCCGCACTGCCCTGAATAAACTGAAAGCCGAAGGGGCCGATAAACTCATCCTCGACCTTACCGGCAACGGAGGAGGCTATCTCGAAGTAGCTTTTGAACTTGCAGACGAGTTCCTTGACGATAGCAAACTTATTGTATATACCGAAGGGGTTAACAGCCCCAAACGTGAATACAAAGCAACTTCCAGGGGAATGTTCGAAAAGGGAAACCTCGTGATCATGATTGACGAAGGTTCAGCTTCTGCCAGTGAAATAGTTGCCGGGGCCGTTCAGGATTGGGACAGGGGGATTATCGTTGGCAGAAGGTCGTTTGGAAAAGGACTCGTGCAAAAACCGCTTACATTAACAGACCAGTCAATGATAAGACTTACCATTGCACGATATTACACCCCTACCGGAAGACTCATACAAAAACCTTACAACCAGATGGACAAGGATGAATATGACCGTGAAATATTTACCAGGTACAACAATGGTGAGTTTGTTAGTAAAGACAGTATCCACTTTCCTGATTCCTTAAAGTATTATACCCTTTTAAAATCAAGGGTTGTATATGGTGGCGGGGGCATTATGCCCGATATCTTTACTCCCATTGATACCACGTTTTATTCGGATTTTTACAGGGATATCATCAGAAAAGGTGTGCTAAACCAGTTTATCCTCACCTATGTGGATGAAAACAGGGGCAGCCTCTCTTCACAATATACATCTATAGATCAATTTATTAGTCAGTATACCATTACCGATAAGTTGTTTCAGGCTATGGTTGATTTTGCAGGCAAGGAGGATGTGAAACCTGCAGGCGACGACCTGGCTGTATCGGGGGAACAGATCAGAAACCTTATGAAAGCATATATTGCAAGAGATTTATGGAGCACCAGTGAGTTTTACCAGGTAATAAACAGTTCGGACATAAAATTTAAAAAAGCACTCGACGCCATTGAAAACTGGGATAAGTACGAAAAAATGCTTCAGCAGAAGAATTGATTTTTAACGGATTGACCACTACCGATGCTTGCTGAGGTAATTCTTTGGATTTATGACCGCTCGCCTGAAATTATTGCAACAATAACAGGGTTGCTTTACATCGTATATTCAGTAGAAAGAAACATATTCCTGTGGCCCTATGGTATTATTTCATCAGCGATATTTGTATATGTGTTTTATGTTGCCGGAATATACGCCGATATGGGGCTTTATATCTATTATGTAGTCATAGGTTTTTACGGATGGTATCATTGGGGCAAAAGCAATAAGAAAGGAGAGGGCAGCAATAGCTTACATGTAAAAAAAACCAGCCTGAAACTGTTTGTAAACCTAACATTGTTTACAGTGGCATGTTATTTTATTATACTTTTTTTACTGAGAAGATATACCGACAGCACAATACCATACTGGGATTCATTTACAACTGCCCTTAGCATTACTGCCACATGGATGCTTACACAGAAATACCTTGAGCACTGGATTTTATGGATTGTAGTTGACAGTGTCTCTATCGCGCTATATTTTTATAAAGGGTTATACCCTTCCATAATTCTTTTCGTTGTTTATACTATATTGTCAATTACAGGCTATACAGAATGGAAAAAAGAGTGGAAGACCACAACAGCAACATAGTGAAACGGGTAGTAATTACAGGGCCTGAATCTACCGGTAAAACAGTTTTGTGTGAAAAGCTTGCAAAACACTATAATACTCTGTATATTCCGGAGTATGCGCGGGAATATGTATCCGGCCTGGACAGAAAATATACCTATGAAGATGTTGTTTATATTGCACAAAAGCAGGTTGAACTCGAAGCCGGATATGCTGCAAAGGCAAAGAATGTTTTGTTTTATGATACCTATCTTGTTATTACCAAAGTATGGCTTGAGGTTGTATTTAACAGTTGTCCGGAGTGGATTACAGATATTCTTAAACAAAACAGGATGGATTTGTACCTGGTTTGTGCCCCAGACATTCCCTGGATACCCGACGGTGTAAGAGAAAATGGCGGCCATATGCGTGAGGTTTTATTTAAAAGATATATTTCGGAAATTGAACATTATAGCGCAGCATACCGGGTAATCTCAGGCGAACAAAGGTATTTAACGGCAAAAGGTATCATTGACCAATTATTAAACAAAAATACAGGGAAAGAGAATGGATAAATTTAGCATGGTGGCCAAAACCTTCAAAGGGCTTGAAGGAGTTCTTGCTGAAGAACTTACCGGTATAGGGGCTGAAGAGGTTATAATTTTGAACAGAGCGGTTTCCTTTACAGGCGATAAAGAAATGATGTACAGGGCCAACTTCAGGCTGCGGACTGCACTGAGAATATTAAGGCCGGTTATTAATGCGAAGGTTAAAAACGAAGTACAGCTTTACAATGCCGTTAAATCAATTCAGTGGAAAGACTACCTTGAGAACAGGGATACCATTGCAATTGACAGTGTTGTGGTTTCTGAATATTTCGGAAACTCAATGTTCGTTTCGCAAAAAGTAAAAGATGCGATTGTTGACCAATTAAGGGATAATACGGGAAGGCGGCCTTCGGTTAATACCGAAAACCCAACCCTCAAAATAAATGTACATCTCGCCCACGATGATCTCACTGTCTCGCTTGACAGTTCAGGCGATTCGCTGCACAAAAGGGGTTACCGTGTTTCCCAGGGACTGGCGCCTTTAAGCGAAGTGCTTGCTGCCGGAATGATTATGCTTACCGGATGGAAAGGCAATACCAACTTTGTTGACCCTATGTGCGGATCGGGAACTTTGCTCATCGAAGCAGCGATGATTGCTTTTGATATTCCCCCGGGGGTATTCCGTAAATCATTCGGGTTTGAAAGATGGCCCGATTTCGACAACGAATTATATGAAAAAGTGACCGAAGAAACCGAAGAGAAAAAAAATATTGATATTACTATTGCCGGTGCCGATATCTCAAGAAGGTCAATTGAATCGGCTGGCAGAAATATCCTGAATGCCATGCTTGGAAAAAAAATATCCATATCACTCAAACCAATAGACGATTTTATTCCTCCTGCCAGCGGTGGCCTCGCGGTTATTAATCCTCCCTATGGTGAACGTATGAAGCTACATGAACTGAATTCATTATACACACGTATGGGAGATGCGTTTAAAAGAAATTTCAACGGGTACGACGTGTGGATTATTTCCAGCGACATAGATGCGCTGAAAAAAATAGGGCTTCGCACTTCACAGAAACTTAATCTTTACAACGGTGCCCTCGAATGTAAATACCATAAGTATGAAATTTACAGAGGTTCAAAAAAATAAAACAGCAGTTTGTCAAATATTTTAGCATATTTACTGAACTTTACGTATTAATAGATTGAATGAAAAAAATTAATTTCCGATATACAGAATATTTTCTGAAAATTGGCTATATTTATTTTTAAGAAAAGAATTCAATACTTCATGAATAATGCAGAGGTTGATTACTTTTACAGTTCATTTTCAGAAGAGAATATTTTTTATATATTTGTCGGGGTTAATAAAGGAAACATTATTTACCGGACACGCTAATATAACCCTTTATGAGTTTTAACATAAGAGAGTACTTTGATGAGTTAAGTAAAGGAGATGTGGTTATCGCCTATAAGGGGAGCATTACATCGGACCTGATTAACGATGTGCTCGAGGCGGTTGAGAAAAAACTTGAAGAGGTTAATGAAGAAGCAAAAACCAGGAAAAAAATCTACAATGTCCTGGTAGAAAGCCTTCAAAATCTTTACCATCATATTGAAGAAACGCATGAAGGCATTGAGGAAGACCTCGATCCTAAATTCGGGGTACTGGTGATCACCAGGATTGGAACTGAATACAGCGTTAATACTGGTAATTTTATTAACTCTTCAAAAATTAAATACCTTAAGGAGAAAATTGACAAGATTAATTCGCTTAACAAAGATGAACTGAAGGATATGTATAAGTTTATCCTCAACCACCAAAAGCTTTCTGCTAAAGGAGGCGGTGGACTTGGACTGGTTGATATAGCCAGGAAAACCGGAAGTAAACTGAACTACTCGTTTTACAATTACAACGATCATTACTATTTCTTTAACCTTGAGATTAGAATTTGAAATCAATCGCTATAATAACTAGAATGTATGGAACCAATATTGATTGAAGGAACACCGAAAACCCCGTCTGTAAAATATGATCCTGAGAAAGGTGTGATTGAGATTAAGGGACGGTCAATACCTGAAAATTCAATCGAGTTTTATAAACCTCTTGTTGATTGGTTAGACGATTATTCAAAGAGCCCCAAGCAAAAAACACTTGTTAACGTACAGCTTGAATATTTCAATACAAGTTCTTCAAAATGCATCCTTGATGTTTTTAAAAAGCTTGAAACCATACATAAATCGAACCATGATGTTCAAATCAACTGGTATTACGAGGAGGATGATGAAGATATGCTCGAAGCCGGGGAAGATTATGAGTCAATCATAAGGGTACCGTTTAAAATGATTGAAATTGTTGATTAAGCCAACAGAATATAAAAAAAAGCCGTTGAGAAACGGCTTTTTTTATCCTTTTTTGTATCAATTCTTTTTACATCTTACCGAAACATGATTGGATTTCTGAAGCACTGCATCTGTAACACTTCCATCGGTTCCAGTCAGTTTTAGGGCATGGGCGTTTACACCATCTGTTTGTGTTGAACTCCAGAAGTATGCAGCAGTTCCTCTTTCATCAGAAACAAGTGTTCCGCTTACGATGCCACCGGGCCGTGCTGTGAAACCTGTTTCATTATTAGCATCGGAGTTACCGGAAACCCAGTTTGTATTTCCTGTTTCCTTTAATAAAGAACCTGCAGTGGATGCGTACCCGAGTTGCGAGACAAGGTTGTCCCATTCTGCATCACTTGGCAGGTGCCATCCCGAAGGACATACACCCTGCACCCCGCTTGGAACTTCATTACTCGAAGCGATACCCTTCATGGCTGAGGCCCATGAGTATAAACGGCCATAGGTTGCAACATGATAAGCGCTATCACCATCGTAATAAACTGTGCCGGTGTCCCTGAAATTCAGGTTTTGTGCCATCCACCAGTCATCGCCGATTTTAACAGCCAGGTATTTCTGGTTGTCACGGGTATCGGTAAGTGAATCGGTTTCATGAAGTGTCTTAAATGTTTTCTGGTTTCCGTAACTGTATCCTGCGCTGTTTTGTGCATAAGCCCTAATATAATATGTGGTATTGGCAGAAAGACCTTTTATATGGCTAATGAAGGTGGCAGTGCCACTTCCATTCAAAGTATTATCGTCTAACACAGTCGGGTTACCTGTGATATTCCAGCATACCCCTTTTGATAGTATCGGGGCACCGCCATCATCAGTAATTGAGCCGCCGGTCGTGGCACTGCTGTCTGTGATTGCCGAAATATCAGTAGTTGTAAGTGTTGGCAATGACGCCAGCGTGGTAAAACTTGTAATTTCACCATAGGCTGTGTCGGCGCTGTTAATCGCGTATGCCCGTGCATAATATTTCGTATTCTTTGCAAGTCCGGTTATGCTCGCGGAAAATATACCGGTTCCGGTACCTGCCTGCGATTTGTTGTCACTCAAAAGCGGGTTGGTTCCTGTTGACCAGCAAGCACCCCTTTCATTAATGGTGCTTCCCCCATCAAAGGTAACATTGCCATATAAAACAGCTGTTGAAGTGGTTATGCTACCAACCGAATCGGTTGCAACCTGTGGCGAAGCGGTTGATGTTTTGAATGACACCTGGTTGCCATAGGCTGTTCCCCTGCTGTTTGTCGCGTATGCTCTTACGTAATATGTTTTATTCGGTAGCAGATTTTTCATCTGTCCTGAAAACATACCTGGCCCAGAACCTATGTTCAACATGCTGTCAGCAGTCGTAGGATTTTGGTTAAGACCCCAGCATATTCCCCTGTTGGTAACAATTGCCCCGCCTGTTGATGTCACATTTCCGCTACCTGTGGCAGTGGTTTCGGTGGTTGAGGTTACAGCAGAGGTTGTTACTTTGGCATACCCAACCAGCGTCGTTAAACTATATTCGGTCCCATAACCTGTTCCGGCACTATTGGTTGCATAAGCTCTGTAATAATAATTCTTGTTAGGCAATAAATTGGTAAGGTTGCTGACATAAGATCCTGTTGCCGTCCCATTGTTTGTTTTTGAACTCAGCAGCACTGTGGGGTTTGGAAGGGTATCCCAGCATACCCCCCTTGCTGTGAGTGTTACTCCTCCGTTTGATGAAACATTTCCTCCTGATACGGCAGAAGAGTCGGTGATTGAGACAATGGTGGCGACTGCTGTAGTAACCTTTGGTTTTGCGATTGCAGTTTTAAAGGGTACCGAGGCACCGTATGCAACCCCTTCGCTATTAATGGCATATGCCCTTACGTAATATTGGGTGTTCGGGCTTAATCCTTTTTTATAGCTTGTAAAAGCTCCGTTACCGGTACCATTGTTGGTGGTATCGTTAGCAATGGTTGGATTTGTTGCGGTACCGATGCAAATACCTCTTGCAGTTATTGCCACTCCGCCATTGTAGGTTACGTTTCCGCCGCAGTTGACGGAAGAGTCGGTTAAATTTGAAACAGCAGCGGTGGTTATAACCGGTAATGTATCTTTCAGGCATCGCACAGAGAATCCCATATCCTTATCATAAAAATATCTGTGTATGAGGGGATCACTTGCGAAACCGCGGTACCAGGCATCGGTGTTGTTATATTCGGTTGATGACCAAAATGTTCCGCCCGTAGTTAAATGGGTGTAAGAACCATCCTCATTTCTGAAACCTCCGAACAAAACATCAAAACCACTGCTACCGTTATCTTTAAGTTGGGTGCCCTGGTCAGTACCCCGCTGGTCTGTATTATCGGCTTCTTCAATGCTCATGCCCAGGTTTATTTCCAGTGTTTTCCATTCGTTATCCTCAGGTAAATGCCAGCGTGCAGGACATGCGGTTTTAGCTGTACCCCAGGAGTATAGACGCCCGTATGTTAAGCAATTGGTGTTGTTGCCTTCATAACACCATGAGTTTGCTGTCTGGAAATTTAAATTTTCTGCAGTCCATCTCTGGTCTCCAATTTTAATGGTTTTGTATACTTTGCCGTCCCTGCCATCAGTAATACTACCTTCAGTAAATAAAGGAGGGGTATCAAATTCAACCTGTGTTCCATAAGCAGTCCCCACACTGTTGGTTGCATATGCTTTTACATAATATTTTTTATTGGGTTCAAGACCAGTGATATTGCTGGTGAAAGTACCCATTGTCCCGGTCTGGATGGTTTTTGTGCTGAAAATTGTAGGTTCAGGGGAGGTACTCCAGCAAACTCCCATAGCTAAAATAGTAAGCCCTCCATTATCCGTCAGGTTACCACCACCTGTAGCTGAATTGGTTAAAATTGATGTTATGGGGCTTGTAGTAACTTTTGGTAGTGTGACAGTTGAAAAACTCATCTGTTCGCCATAGGCGGTACCTGCAGCGTTGGTGGCATATGCCCTGATATAATAAGTCCTGTTTGTTGTAAGACCTGTAAGAAAAGATGAATATTTTTCAGATGTAACGTTTTCGTTTGTATGGTTACCATTGATATCAGGGTCTGGCGATGTACCCCAGCAGAATCCTAATGCCGTAATGGGTAATCCCCCGTTGCTTATCATTTCGCCATTGCACCTTGCATAAGTTTTTCCCACTGAATCTACTTTGGTGGTTATAACTTCAGGCAACTCGTCCCTAACACATCTTACAGAGAATGCCATATCTTTATCGTAGTAGTACCTGTGAATAGTGGGTTCGCCGGCAAATCCCCGGTACCAGGCCAACGTGCTGTTATATTCTGTTTTCGTCCAGAATGTTCCGCCGGATTGAAAATGTGTATATGAGCCATCTTCATTTCTGAAACCTCCGAATAAAACATCAAAACCGCTACTGCCATTTAACTTTAGTTGGGTGCCTTCATTGGTTCCTCTGTGTTCAATGGCATCGACATCCTCCTGGATCATGCCAAGGGTGGTTTCAAGGATTTTCCATTCAGCGTCGCCGGGATGGTGCCAATTCTGAGGACATGCTGCGTTTGCGGTTGTCCAGGTATATAATCTTCCGTATTCAATACAATTTGTAGTATTGTTATCATAACACCATGAGTTGGCCATTTGATGGTTAAGATTCTCGGCCATCCACCATTGATTACCGATGTGTATGGTTTTGTAAACCCGACCATCTCTTGCATCTGTCAGGCTGTCCATTTCATTTACCGGCAGTGTGTTGAATGATTTAATCTCTCCATATGCAATACCAATATTGTTAATGGCAAACGCACACACAAAATATAGTGTATTGGGTTTTAATCCCGATACCTGTGAAATATAAGACTCAGTGCCTGTTCCACTAATAACGTGGCTTGAGTCAATAGTGGGAACACCGCTTCTGCTCCAGCATACCCCTTTCCCTGTAATATCTCTTTCTCCATTGTAAATAATTTCACCACCACATCGTGCACTAGTTGTGCCAATATTTGAAATAGCAGTGGTATTTACTTCCGGTATTGAAAAAGGAAGTGTTTTAAAAGTAATTTCATTTCCATATCCTATGCCAGTTTCATTAATAGCGTAACTATTTACATAGTAATTTGTGTTTACGTTCAGATTGTCGAGATTTAGGAAAAAGTCAGCCGGGGCGTTAACCTGTGCTGATACTTCAATATGGTTGTCGTTAATGGTGGCACCGGGGACAGTACTCCAGCAGAATCCTTTTTCTGTAATTTCAGAACCCCCGCTGTGACTTAAAAATGCTGTTAATTGAACCTCTTTGGTCTTAATATTAGCCGGAACTTTTGTAACCAATTCGGGAGGTTGATTTTTAACGCATCGTACCGAGAAGGCCATGCGTTTATCATAGTAATGGCGATGAATTTTTGAAGTGTCTTCCAAACCCCTGTACCAGGCTGAATCTGCATTCCTTTCAGTCTGAGTCCAATAGGTTGCAACGTTAAATACCTGAAGATAATTATCGTCAATCTCTTTATATCCGCCAAAAAGTGAATTAAAATGCTGGTAACCGGTATACTTTAGTTTGGTTCCTTCATCTGTTCCACGCCAATCAGTTTTTTGAGCTTCTAAAAGGTTCATTCCAAGACTTCGTTCAAGGGATTGCCATTCGTCATCACCAGGCAGATGCCATCCTGAAGGACAAACTTCTGTGGCTGTCTGCCAATTATATAATCTACCGAAATGGCAAAATAGAATACTGTCGTTTTCAAAGAACCACGAGCCATTATCTGCCGGATAGTTTAAATTATCGGCCATCCACCATTGGCTTCCAATTTTGATGATATCGTAAAATTGATTATTTCTTGCATCGTATAGCTCTGCTACCAAAACGGTATCTGAGTAAAGAGGCTGACAGGTTCCTTCTGTAATTACCGCTCTGTAATAAGCTGAGCTATCAACACGGATGTTAAGAGAATCATTGGTTTTTCCTGCTATATCAAACCAAACGGTTTTGTTATCTGAAACCTGCCATTGCAATGTGCCTCTAATGTTTTTAAGGTAAAGTATTACCGAATCATTATTGTATTCAATTTTTTCAGTTCCATTGATAAGATATTGTGCTTCAGTTAAATTAAAAATAAAGATACATACCAGAGATAACATTAATGATGGTTTGGAAAAACCTGACGGAATTTTTTTCATAATTTAAAGAATAAAAGAATTAGTGAAGTACGATTTGTCTTATAATGGACTCCCGGTTACCAGTTATACGCAAAAAATAGCACCCTCTTGCAAGGTTTGAAATATCTATGTCTGTGGTTAAAGTATTGCCTGTTGGTTTTACAATTGTCTCAAATACCTTTGTGCCTGATAAACTTATAATGGAAATCGCAAATTCTGACGATTTTACCTGTTCGATTGAAAGTGTAAAAGCTCCTGATGTTGGATTTGGAAAAAGTTTCACCAGGGCCTCCGTTTCATTTTCCTTTACCGAAGTTCCGCCGATAACAGTAACAGAGACCTCATCGTTGGCAGTGCACCCTCTTTCGTCTGTGGCAGTTAATGTAAATGTGAGGTTGCCCGGAGGTGTGGCTGTCGGATTCTCAGTCGTGCCGTTATCCAGGTAGGTGTCAAAAGACCATTGGTAAGTGAGTGACCCGGTCCCGCCTGTTGCAGCAGGTGTTCCACCCAGGATTGTGCTGTTGCCAACATCAATGGTCACATCGGTACCGGCATTTGCAATTAGTTCAGCAGGTTGTATGACATTTAACTGCATTGAGGTTTGAGCCCCGGCATAAGGTGTAAAGATTATTTTTATGGAAAACATCAATAGCACCGTAACCAGAAAATTGCGGCAATTTTTCATAGACAGGAGTTTAAATTTTCGGCTAAAGTTATGAAACAGACCTTTCAGAAAAGTTAATTTTAATAGTTTTTCCATAAACATACAATTATAGATGACAAAGTAGTAGTTAATACCCGTGAAAAATATTGTTGAGGTAAGAGGTTTGTCTGCTAAAATCGCTGTCCATACAAAATTTTAATATCTTTACTTCAGTAAAAATTCTGACATGAAAAAATATATCGCAACTGCTTTTTTCACTCTTCTGTTTTTTGCTTCATGCGGTAAAGAAGATTCGCTCACTAAAAGCGAGCTGATCTCGAAATCACCATGGATATTAAGCGCCAGTTCATACAGCCCTCCCTATCCGACTGAATATGGCCTTATTGTGGACGGCTATGCTGCTTTACCAGAATATCTTAAAGATGATTTGTATTATTACCAGTCATCGGGAATATATACCCATAAAGAAGGGGCAACGAGTTATACCCCTTATGATTATGATGTCTGGGAGGTAGGAATATGGGCCTTCAGCGATGATGAAACGATGCTCTATAAAGGCGTCGCCACTTATCTGAATGAATATGAAATACTAACACTTAACGGTTCTGAACTTCAGTTGAGATATTACATCTACGACACGCTCGACAATATTTATACTGTTACAGATACTTATATTCATCCCTGAGGTTTTTATGCTTTTCTGCTTGATCCAATCATGATGATAAACAGAAGGTTAAACCAACGTATACTGCGGAGGATGAACTATATTTCAGACCAGTCAGGGATAATGAACAGATACCTGAGGGAGCAGGAAAACTGGAAAGCGCATCTCGAAAACACAAAGAATTATATTGCCGGTTTTATCAGCCGCAAAGGCTTTAAAACAATTTCTTTTCTCGGGAGCGGATGGCTGCTTGATGTCCCGCTCGATTTTCTCATGGAACATGCGGAAAAGGTTTTTCTATACGATATTTTTCATCCCGTGCAGGTAAGGCATAAACTCAGGAATGACAGTAAATTTAAGTTTGTTGAAACTGATATAACCGGCGGGCTTATTCTGGAAACATATGATTTTTACCGAAAATTTAAAAAAGACAGAAAAATTCCGGAGATGAATAAAATGAATTTTTATGAGTTTTCACCCCAGATACAAACAGATTGCTATGTATCCCTGAATATTCTTAATCAGCTTGATATACTGATAGTTGATTTTTTGAAAAAAAAGGGCATCGGCGATGAAACAGATTATGCGGTTCTGCGGTCGGAAATACAAAAGGTACATATTGCATCACTTCCGAAAGGAAAAAGTTGTCTTATTGCAGATTATGAAGAAGTAATAACAGATAAAGATCAAAATACACCGCTGAAAAAGAACCTTGTCTTCACTCCGTTGCCCGATGGACAAAACATCCAGGAATGGAGGTGGGACTTCGATCTGTCAGGTACTTACAATATCGGCCGTACCACAGCGTTTAATGTAATTGCAATGGAAATCTGATTCATCATGACAGACAGGGGAAAAATATATAAAAAACGGATTGCTGAATTTACAGATGATTTTAGCAGGCTGAAAAAACAACTGGCAGTCTTGTCAGTTTTCAGGCTGGTTACTTTTCTGCTTGCGGTTGTTTCTGCTTTTTATTTTTTAAGCATGAAACTTTACCCTGGAATTACTGCCACGGTTTTGTTATTGGTATCTTTTTTTGTACTCATTAAAAGATATAACATTTTAGCGAGAAAAAAGACCATTGCCTCAAACCTTATCAAAATCAATACAGATGAGGTTGACACGCTTTCCAACAAATTCAGCCAGTTCGGGAGTGGGTCAGAGTTTATTGACGCCGATCATCCCTATACCAACGATCTGGATATTTTCGGAAATGGATCTTTGTTCCAGTACCTGAACCGGACAACCACCATTAATGGAAAACAAAGACTTGCTGCCTGTCTCATGAGCCCATATACTGATTCGGAGACCATCATCAGCAACCAGGAAGCCATTAAGGAATTAATACCACGCATTGACCAGCGCCAGGACTTTCTCGCCATAGGAATGCTGAATACCGGGCAGGCTCGGGATTTAGACGAATTATGGTCCTGGTTATCAGAAGAAAACCGTTACCTGCATAAACCGGTTTACAGGTTTATGAGCTGGTTTTTCCCGGTTATCTCTATTATCACGGTTTCAGCTTCAGTTTTTAACCCTGCTTTTTTGCAATATGCGGTTGTTAATTTTCTTATTCAGCTTTTTATTACGGCAGTGAACCTTCGTTACAATAATCGCGCCCATTCCAAGATCGGTTCAAAGGTTGAAATCTTAAGGAATTATGATCAACTGCTTCAAATCATTGAAAGAGAGGAATACGAAACAGCATTATTATCAGGCCTGGCCGGTAAATTAAAACAAAATGGATATTCTGCAAGAAAGGCTGTCAGTAACCTTGCAAAACTTGTATCCTCGTTCGATAGCAGGCTAAACATTATTGCAGGGACGGTACTGAACGGTTTCCTGCTTTGGGACATTCAATGCATGCTGCGGCTCGAAAAATGGAAAACCCTGCATAAGAAAAGTGTTCATAAATGGATGGATTTGATAGGCGAATTTGATCATCTCTGTTCGCTAGCCACTTTTGGCTTTAATAACCCCGGGCATGTTTTTCCTAAACCTGATGAAGAGGTGATTATTGATTTTAAATCAGTCGGACACCCATTAATCCACTTCAGCGAAAGGGTGGCAAACGACCTTAAGATAAACTCATTTGGTGAGTTTTATATTATCACCGGGGCAAATATGGCCGGTAAAAGCACTTTTTTGCGCACGGTAGCTGTGAACCTTTTGCTGGCAATGACCGGGGCGCCGGTTTGTGCTTATGAAGCCTGTTTTAAACCGCTTAAAATATTCAGCAGCATGAGGACCAGCGATTCACTTGCGAAAAATGAGTCGTATTTTTATGCCGAACTGAAACGTTTAAAAGAGCTGATTGATCGTTTGAGGGGAGGCGAAAAGCTTTTTATCGTCCTTGACGAGATACTCAAAGGCACCAATTCTGCAGATAAGCAAAAGGGATCAAGGGCTGTGCTCGGGCAAATTGTTAAACTGAATGGCACCGGCCTTATTGCCACCCACGACCTCGATCTTGCCGATATGGAACAAGACCTTCCTCAAAACCTTAAAAACAAATGCTTTGAAATAGAAATCAATGGTTCTGAGATTTTTTTTGATTATAAACTTTATAACGGAATAACAAAAAAAATGAATGCCTCGTTGTTGATGCAGCAAATGGGTATTTTAACCAATAAATAAATCATATGTTCAGAAATCTCTTTAAAACACTTCCAGTATTTATCCTTTTTTTGGCCTCCATAGTTCAGACGGCCCTGCCACAGGATGCGCTCCTTTGGGAAATTAAAGGCAACAACCGACGGGCTTCATACTTATATGGTACCATTCACCTTAAGGATAAAAGAGTATTTGGTTATGCAGATACAACTCTGAAATACATGTTGTTATGCGACAGGCTTGCGCTTGAAATTGATTTAAACCCGACACGTTTAATGCAATCTTCGGGCATGATGTTGCTGAAAAGTGACAGCACTTTAAAAGACGTTTTCAATGGTGATGATTTTAAAATAATTTCGGCAAAAGTCGAACAGATTACGGGCATGAATTTTGACCTGTTGGTGAAACTAAAGCCTGTGGCGCTTCTTTCAGTTGTGTTGCAAAGCATTCTTCCCTGTGATATGCCTTATACACTCGATGAATTTTTCTATCAGAAGGCTTTGGAACAAAAAATGAAGTTTACTCCCCTTGAAACGTTCGAAGAACAATTCAGGCTTCTTGAGACAATTCCCCTGGAATCTGTTACCGGTTTTCTGAAAAACCCTGGTACAATGGTTGAAGACATCGAACCATTAATACAGGCCTACACAGAATGTGATATTGATAAACTTCTGAATTTAATGCAGAAAGATGAAACCATGGTTTCTTTAAAAAAGGGGCTTCTTGATGACAGAAATTATAAAATGGCAGAAAAAATCACAGCGCTTATTCAGCAGGAATCGCTATTTATTGCCGTAGGTGCAGGACATCTTCCTGGGCCTGCCGGATTGATCAATCTCCTGAAGGAGAAAGGGTATATAGTAAACCCGGTTATTGTTTCAGGAAGCATAAAAAAATGAATATCAGTTTTTGATAATGAATTTTTGGGTATGAGTTTATCTTACTCAAACAATTTTGCTCATTTCTTACTTATATCTATCTTTAAAGGTATTTAAGTTTTCAGGGTCACTATTTTACAACCTAAAATTGCGTTATGGCCAAAAAAATGAATGAAATAGTCCGGCTTGAAGAAAAACTCAACCACCTGCTCCGCCAGCAGGAAAATTTTCAGCAGGAAATTGCCAATCTTAAGGCAGATATCAGCAGGCTTAAACAAAGTGGCGGTTCAATATCCCAAACCCAGCCTGGTGAAGAAAGTAAAATACTGCAGCCGGATGATAGCCCGGTTCCGGAAGTTTCAGGGTTGTTAAATAAATTAAAAGATTCCAGGTCTTTAGATTACAATGAAAAAGAGCAGAATTTAAAACTCAGTATTGAAAAATTTATCGGTGAAAACCTGGCGAACAAAATCGGGATCATTATTACTGTTATTGGTGTCGCAATAGGGGTAAAATACGCGATTGACCATGAGTTGATAAGTCCGCTGGTGAGGATTGTCTCTGGTTATTTTTTGGGATTTATCCTCCTGGCATTGGCCATAAAGCTTCGAAATAACTATGCGAATTACAGTTCGGTGTTGTTCAGCGGTTCGATGGCTATCATGTACTTTATCACATTCGCTGCATATGATTTTTATAAACTTGTACCACTGGCGCAAACGTACGGATTGATGATTGCATTCACAATCTTTACGGTTTACGCTGCAATACATTACAACAAACAGGTAATTGCCCATATCGGCCTTGTAGGCTCTTATGCCGTCCCCTTCCTGCTCGGTGCAGGTTTTGATAACATCGTCTTTCTTTTTACCTATATTTCTATTATCAATACCGGCATCCTGGTGCTTGCTTTTGTCAGAAACTGGAAATCCCTGTTTATTTCAGCATTCATCCTTACATGGATCATATATGCTTCATGGTTTTTCTCCGGTTATAATTACCATGAAGACTTTTCAACAGCGATTATATTTCTTTCGGTAAATTTTGTTCTTTTCTATATTATATCACTGGCTTATAAACTGTTGAAGAATGAGAAGTTTGTTGCTGCAGATGTAGTTATCCTGCTTGCCAATGCCTCTGTTTATTTTGGCCTGGGTTTTAAGTTACTTAAAGATCATCAGATGGGCATTGAATACCCCGGCATGTTTGCTGTTATAAACGGTTTGGTGCACCTGGCTGTGTGTTTTTTGATCTTTTACAGGAAACAAGCCGACAGAAACCTGCTGCACTTTGTTTTCGGCCTGGCGCTTGTTTGTATTACAATCGCTATACCCATGCAGCTTGACGGGCGATGGGTAACCCTGTTATGGACAGGTGAGGCATTGATATTATTCCGTGTGGGGAGCACCAGCAGTACGGCATTTTACAAGTATCTTTCCTATCCCATTATGCTACTGGCCTTTATCAGTCTTGTCCACGACTGGGCTTTTGTGTACGACCGTTATGATTATGATGCTGAAGGGGCAGGTTATATTCCGTTTTTCAACATCAGTTTTCTTACCTCAATTCTGTTTATTGGTGCTTTTTCTCTGATCAACTATTATTATTATTCCTCAAAATCGTTTTTGCATGATAAATATTCCGGGCAACTCAAAGTTTTTTCTTATTTGATACCAGCCATTCTTATCATTGCAGCATATTATTCAATCAGGCTCGAAATTGCTGCCATTTTCGACAGGCTTATTCACAATTCACAAGGGCAGGTTTATAATAACTCTTTGCCGGCTGATCTAAGAAGATTTAAAAGTGTCTGGTTGCTAAACTATTCATTATTATTTGTTTCGGCGTTGTCATGGTTCAATTTGCGGGTTATAGAAAACAGGAAAATGTTTAGGGTGAATCTTATGTTGAATGTGTTTTATATCCTTCTGTTTCTTACAGGCGGGCTATACACATTAAGCGAGCTTCGCGGAAGTTACCTCGGTTTTGAAATGGCTGAAGGTGATAAGCCCGGTGTTTTTTACCTTATTATCAGGTATGTGACCTTTTTGTTTGTAACTGTCACAGTGGTTATTACTGCAAATATTATAAAGATATTAGCCGTAAAAGAGAGAAGTAAAAATTATTTTGAGCTTGCACTTTATCTACTGATTTTATGGGTCTCCAGCAGTGAACTTATTCACTGGATGGATTTGCTTGATTCAAAACAGGTTTATAAAGCCGGCCTTAGTATTCTTTGGGGCACTTATGCATTGATTTTGGTGTCGTTAGGCATAATTCAAAGAAAGAGCTTCCTGCGGATAGGCGCTATTGTTCTTTTTGGGGCAACACTGCTTAAATTATTTTTTTATGATATTTCGCACCTTGGAACTTTACAGAAAACCCTGATATTTATTCTGCTTGGCTCCTTGCTCCTGGTTATTTCTTTCCTATACAATAAATACAAACACCTTATTTTTGATGTCCCCCGTGATGATGATTCTCCAGGGCATTTGAACCAACAGGTTTAAAACATAATTATGATGTTACAGCAGGGTGAGTTCCATGCTTATTTTCAGGTTCAATACCTTTGAAACAGGACAATTGACCTTGGCTTCGTTTGCCGCTTTTTCAATCTCTTCTTTGCCTGCACCGGGAACTTTAACCTTAACTACCAGATGAGAAGCTGTAATTGTGGCTTCCTCAAGTGTAATGGTAGCCGAAGTTTCCACACTTTCGGGGGCATAACCCGCTTTACCCAGTTCTGCACTTAAAGCCATGCTAAAGCAACCTGCATGGGCGGCTGCAATTAACTCCTCGGGGTTGGTTCCTTCCCCGTTTTCAAATCTCGACCTGAAAGAGTATTGGGCGTTGTTAAGCACACTGTTTTTCGCGTACATTAGCCCGTTTCCTTCTTTAAGTGTCCCTTTCCATACTGCCGAAGCTGTTCGTTTCATCGTAGTTAATTTTTATTGAATATTTTATTGATATAAACAGAAATATTTTAGAATTGTTTGCAGTGATGTCAATAATCTTTAAAAGGACTTGTTATGCTTTAAATAAATTGCTGATACCTGGATTTTTATTCTCCTTATTAATTTAAATGGGGTATCTGATCATCTCCCGTAAAGTTTTATCTTTATGGAATGAAATACCCGGCAGACCAAATGGAATTTGAAAAAATGTT
>JAFGPL010000266.1 GCA_016936215.1 Bacteroidales bacterium | reverse complement strand
CTGCTTTATCCGTCATCAATACAAATTTTATACTGTTACAATAATATAAATTATATTTGTTCGTTTTAAAACCTAAAGCCATGAAAAAAATACTGATGATAACCGGGTTTATAATACTTGCGCTGTATGCCAGGCCGCAGGATGGTTCACAGAATTTAACAAAAGATATTAATTTGTATCCCAATGAGATACGCGTAGGTTTTTTTCAGTTTTTTCTAAATACTTTTTACCTCGAGTACGAACATTTTTTCCCCAATAACACCGGCCTGGTCGTAGAAGGTGGTATGTCTCTCAGAAAAAATTCATATGAAGAAATATTTGGAGGACAGGGTGGCCTGCAATTCCGGTTATACACGAACAACCTTAACCGTGATTTGGTAGCGCTTAGGTTTGACAGGGCCTACTTCGGGCCATACTTTAAATTAAAATACCTGGACGTGACCGACCTTGACGGAGCAGATATCAATAATATTACGATACCGGGGATTATACAAAATACATACACGACATTCGCGGGCGGTATTGTTGTCGGCATAAAGCTCTCGATGCTCGAACGTATCACCCTCGATTTCAACATCGGCGGAGGCATACAATTTACAGATGAATCTGAAGACCAGGTACCAGACTATGCATACGATGTTTTTGGAGTGGCTTATACAGGCGTAACACCTGTTGCAAATTTTACCTTTGGGTTTAAATTTTAAGACTAAATGAATTTAAAAAAAGCATTACCACTTATCGTTACATTGATTTTAACGGTTTCAGCTTACGGTCAGCCGGGAGGCAAAGCCTTTCAGTTTCTTGATGTGACCAATTCGGCCCGCATTGCCTCGCTTGGGGGCAAAGCTGTTGCCGTATACGATGGCGACCTGAACATGCCATATTTCAATCCTTCGCTTTTATCTGCCGATATGGATAACCATCTGGTTTTAAATTATGTAAATTATTTTGCAGGGGTTAATTACGGCTATGCCTCTTATTCAAGAAGCTACGATAAGATAGGTAATTTTGCTGCAGGAATACACTACCTTAACTACGGTACCTTCATTGCTGCCGACGAAACCGGCGCAAAATCGGGTGAGTTTCATGCATCAGAATATGCCATCAACCTGATATATTCCAGAAAAATAGACAGCCTGCTTTACATTGGCGCAAACCTGAAACCAATTTACTCTACCCTTGAAAGATATTCGGCCTTCGCTATGGCACTGGATGCAGGTATTACCTACCATAATCCTGATAAGCTTTTCACAGCCTCACTGGTAATCAGGAATTTCGGCTCCCAGCTCTCTGCCTATTATGCCGAAGGCGATTATGAACCACTTCCCTTCGATATAGCGCTGGGATTTTCAAAAGGACTTGCCCATTCACCTTTTACTTTTTATATCGTGGCCGACCATCTCGAAAAGTGGGACCTTACCTACCAAACCAATGCAGAAAAAGAAGATGACACAGATGTTTTCTCGAGACAGGAAAAAAGCGAAAGCAAATTTGACGATGCTTTGGACAAAACAATGAGACATATAACTGTGGGCACAGAATTCAGGCTTACAAAGAGCCTGGTTTTCAGGTTCGGGTATAATTACCGCAGGCGACAGGAGATGAAAATAGAATCTAAACCCGGCACAACAGGCTTTTCATGGGGTGTAGGACTTAGAATTTCAAAATTTCATATCAGTTACGGGAGATCGGCATACCACCTTCACGGCTCACCAAATTATTTTTCATTGAGCATGAACCTTACAGAATTTAACCGTAAACTCTAAACTATAGGTTCATAATCAGTTGTTCCCTTTTAACCAGTCATTTTAAAAACGGCATAATCCTGAATTAAGGAAAAGTATTGCTATTTTTGCCATTTCATCATTTATTCACAAAAAATGAACAAAAAACCGGTAATTGCTATTGACGGTTACTCCTCATGCGGTAAAAGTACTTTTGCCAAGGCCATTGCGAAGCAAATGGGTTATCTTTATATTGACAGCGGCGCCATGTACAGGGCTGTAGCGCTATACGGCATCAGGAACAAGCTGGTTGACGGAAAAACTGTGCAACAGGCACAACTGATAAATCAACTTGACAACATACAGATTGACTTTAGAAAAAACATGGAAGGCCGTTATGCAACATTTCTGAATGGTGAAAATGTTGAAGATGAAATCAGGGGGGTTGAAATCTCAGAACATGCAAGCAATGTATCAAAGATCAAAGAAGTCAGGGCAAAACTGGTAGCGCTTCAGCAAGCCATGGGCAAAAACGGTGGTATCGTGATGGATGGCCGCGACATAGGAACCGTGGTGTTTCCGCATGCAGAAATAAAAATATTTATGACAGCAAGTCCCGAAATACGTGCACAGCGACGATACGATGAACTCAAAGCAAGAGGTATGGAAGCCGATTACCAGGAAGTTCTTAAAAACCTTCAGTTAAGGGATTTACAAGACTCTACACGTACCGAAAGCCCTTTAAAAAAAGCAGATGGCGCGGTTGTTCTCGATAACAGCCACATGAGCCCCGACGACCAGATGAAATGGTTCAGAAAACAGTACAGTAAATAATTACAGCAATAGCTTATATTTATTATGAAAATTGATATAGACACGGGGTCAGGTTTTTGTTTTGGTGTGGTAAGGGCCATAACCCTCGCGGAGAAAATTCTTAAAGAAGAAGGAAGGTTATATTGCCTCGGAGATATTGTCCACAACAATAAAGAGGTGGAGCGCCTGAAAAACACGGGACTTGAAATAATTGACCACGATCAGTTGAAGCAACTGAACAATTGCAAGGTACTCATCAGGGCGCATGGCGAACCACCCGAAACATATGAAATTGCCAGACAAAACAACATAGAATTGGTTGACGGAACATGCCCAGTTGTATTGAAACTTCAGCAAAAAATTAAAAACAAATACAATGAGTTGAAGGAAAACTCGGGCCATGTTCTTATCTATGGCAAAAAAGGGCATGCCGAAGTAATAGGCCTTGCCGGGCAGACAGGAAACAACGCAATAATTGTTGAATCATTGGAAGACCTTGATAACCTTGACCTGTCAAAACCTTTGCATCTTTTTGCGCAAACTACCAAAAGTCCTGAGACTTATCAGCAGATTTACAGTGAAATAAAAAAGAGGTACGAAGTTGAAAACCCCGACACCTATCTTAAATGCACCGATTCAATCTGCAGACAGGTTTCTACACGTTCCCCCAGGCTAAAGGTATTTTGCAAAAACTACGATGTGATTGTTTTTGTCAGTGGCAAAAAAAGCTCTAACGGAAAATTGCTTTTCGAAGATTGCAAAAGCGTTAACAAAAACAGTTACTTTGTTTCGGATAAAGAAGAATTGGACAAAAAATGGTTTGAAAATGCACAATCGGTCGGCATCTGCGGCGCCACTTCCACCCCTAAATGGCTGATGGAAGAAATAGCCGGATCAATAAAAAAATTACATTGATTTAACAATAGTTAGAAAAAATATTTAAAAATTTGCGTG
>JAFGPL010000265.1 GCA_016936215.1 Bacteroidales bacterium | reverse complement strand
TACCATTAAGGGAAAGTGGAGACTCGTACGCATTTATTTACGCAACTAATGAAGAAGATTTTAATGAAAAATTAACCAAAGCTAAGGATGGTAAAATCTATTTATGGAAAATCCCTGCTGATGATAATATTAAATATCTTGAAATATGGATTGATAAAAATAAAATGAGCTCAAATAAAGTAGGTTCGGTACAAATGTGTACGGAATAAGAAAACCTGTTTGAAGAATAGCGTTTTGAATCAATAGGTCATTATGTAAATATTTTAATTTAAACAAAGGAGGTTGATATGGAATCAAAAACATTAATTATTATTTACGCCTTGCTCTTATTCATAACGATTATTTTAGCAACAACGAAGAAAACTCATTGGGCAAGCATTATTGGAGTTGCAATATTTCCCATTTATTTCATTTGGGTATTGATTGATTTAGGTAAATCAAGTACTAAAGAAGACAAGAAACAAAAAGTTGTTGATGTGATGGTAGGTATTTGTGTTCATAATCCAGATATATTTCTTGAACCACCAAGCAATGTGAAAGATACTGCAAACAATTCTTTAATTGAAAACATACAAGGAGCTTCATTATCATCAGACGCAAAAACGGCTTATCTTATTACTCAAGGAGCAATGAGTTTTACTGAAAGCGAGAAACAGGCAAAAAATGATTTACCAGAGCAAATGAATCAATTCATGAAGCAAAATGGTTTTGAGCCAAATGAATATGAAATTCAGTCTTTCTCAGAGAAATTACGTGATGATATTAAGGTTTTATGGTCAATTGCTATTCGCAAGACATAGACTATAGAATCTTATAAGGATTAATTATCGATTAATAAAACATAAAAATACAGGAGGTGAATAATTATGAAAAAAATATTGACTAATGTATTTTTTTTGGTTTTCTCAATTCTTTTTTTGAGTTGCAGTAGACCAAATATTGAAGTTATAAAAGCTGAGTTTGTTGAAGATATTTACGTTTCTGGTGGTCAACCTTTAGCAGTACAGGGGGTAGAGCAGCAAATATCTGTTGGCAAAAATGGAATGTGGTGCAAATTCAAAGGGCACGACATCATTAAAATTTCGCTTAATTTCAACTATGAAAACTTGGACATCCATGAAGAAATCGGTTCAGATGAACATAGATGTGAAGTATATAATATTTTGTATAAAAATGCTCATTTATTTGACGGAAAAGCTGAAATCAAATCTATATGGGGATTCTGGCCAGAAAAAGTGACAGAAACAAGTGCCTCAAACATGAGTTTATTTTATATAATCCCCAAAGACACTAATATGGATAAGCTAAGATTTGAATATGAAACTTCAATTTTAGGGAAATCCATAGATTCTTATACTTATTCAGGATTCAACAAAATGAAGCCTTTAAAACTAGAATAACTTTGATATTTAATAGTATAAAAACCAGCCCATAATAAATAGGAATATGAGTGGTCTGCAAGACCAAGCGATTATTCCATGTTGAACTACATCCCTTGCACTATGCACTTAATGATGGTTTTTGAAGCTTTTTGAAATAAATTTACGGTAAGCGTTCTTTGAAGTATTTGAGGTTTTTGTGCTTGTTAAAGCCTGTAATCAAAATAGAATCGTCTGATTAATAGCTGTTTTACTGCTTTTCATTCACAGTCGGGCATACCTTTTCCGGTTGCTGCAGAAGCGCAAATAAAAATGGCTAATAAAGAGTTTAAGATGGTTCTTTCAGAAGGAACCCTGCCGGGGAGCGTATCCGTGGCAGTTCTCTTATGGCTACCATCCTGCCTGTTTTGCACACCGGGCAAATGCAAGGATTGATTCCCATGAGTCTTACAAGTTTCTGCAGGTTGGTTTCAGGAGGTTGTTGCCGTTTTATCAGTGTATCAATGTCAGGCTTTTCTTCCGGGGTAAACTGCAAATCAAGGTTCCGTTTGGCAGTGTGGTTGTAAATGCCAAATCGCCTGATTTTCACAAACCGCTTCGGAAGGATGTGCAAGGTAAAACGGCGGAGGAACTCAACACCATCCAGAGTGACGGGTTTTTTGATGGCCCTGTCGCGGTAATCTTTGGCAATGAATGTTACCTTACCGTCGGCAATGTTTAAAATACGCTGATTCGTGATCGCCACCCGGTGCGTATATTGGCCCAGGTATCTGACCACGTGTTCAGCGCTTGCCATCGAGGGTTCGCAATGCACTACCCATGGGCTGCGGTATGCCTGTTGCACATTGATGTCAAAAAGGGGCAGCTCGTTTTGTTTTCGTAAGGCACGTTTCAGGCTGTCGAGGAACTTACCTTTAAACGCAACGCTCATCTGATGAACCGGATAAAGGTAGCTGCCCGAATGACCGATGTTTTTCCATTGGCCACCCAGGGTATACCCTGCTGCCGGAACGATACAATGGATGTGTGGGTGCAGAGATAGATTTTGCCCCCATGAATGCAGAACGCAAACCGCCCCGGTTTCAACGCCAAAATGCGAGTAACACTCCTGGCAAGTCTCCTCGTGCCCGCCAAGGGCGGCGGTCCGGTAGTCCGATATTTTGCCCAGCACCTTTAATTGCAGAGGGGTAAGTTTTGTTGTGACAACCAAACCGGCACCAAAGGAATTGACGACTTCAGCCAGTTCAAACCTTGTCCGCATTCCTGGGATAGTTATAGAGCGTATCCAGCGGACTGTGCGGCTTTATCAGCGGGCATTGAGCCACATGAAGGTAAATCATGGTAGTGGTAATTTCAGCATGGCCAAGCAGCTCTTTAAGGGTTATGATGTTAAGTCCCTGTTCCAGCAGGTGTGTGGCATAAGAGTGCCGCAGTGAATGCAGGTTCACATCCTTTGTGATGGATGTTTTTTTCAGGTTTTCACGCATCACCCACGAAAGTCCGCGTACGCTGTATCAGCCATCAAGCTCTTTACCATTAAATAGCCAAATGTGTGGGTTCTCTGCTTTAAGGTACTTTTTCAGCCCTACGGCCATGCTTTCTGCCAACGGGACAATGCGGTCTTTCTTGTATTTGCTTTGCCGTATATGAATGGTTTTTCGCTCGAAGTCCACATCGGAGATTTTCAGGTTAATCACTTCCTGTCCGCGCAGGCCAGCCGAGTAAATTAATGTAAGAACAATCCGTTGTTTGAGAAGCGTTGGGGCGGCAAAAAGCTCTTTC
>JAFGPL010000264.1 GCA_016936215.1 Bacteroidales bacterium | reverse complement strand
TCCAGTTGAACTTTGACCTTGAGGTAACACCCGATGCCGAGGTACAACTTATCTTTGACCCGACTGTTGGCGATATCCTTAAAGGGAAAGGTTCAGGTGACCTGAAACTACAGATCAATACGCTGGGGAAATTCAATATGTATGGCAATTATACTGTTGAAGAAGGTGAATACCTTTTCACGCTTCTGAATGTCATCAACAGAAAATTTCTGATAGAATACGGGGGCACCATCAGCTGGAACGGTGACCCGCTCGATGCCGAAATAAACCTCAAAGCCATTTACCGCACCAAAGCATCTTTGAATAACCTGCTGATTACAACAGAAGGGTATACCAACAAGACTACTGTTGATTGCCAGATACTTATGACAGGCAGGCTTATGAACCCAAACATTCAGTATGATATATATCTTCCGCATGTAGAAGAGGCAACGCGTGAACTGGTTAAAAACAAGATCAGCAACAGCGAGCAGTTGAACAAACAATTCTCATCGCTGCTGGTGCTGAACAGCTTTATGCCCGAATTTGATCCGACGGCGGCTTCAACTTCAGGTACACTTTCGCCTTATGGCAATGTTGCCAATGCCAATGCCAGTGAATTTCTTTCAAACCAGTTAAGCCACCTGCTTTCACAGATAAGCGGCGATGTTGACCTTGCTTTTAATTACCGCTCCGACCGGACCATGGAAAGCGATGAGATAGAACTGGCCATGTCCACCCAGTTGCTCAACGACAGGCTTACCATATACGGCAACCTTGGCGTACCTACCAATGCCGCGGCACAGGCTTCCAACAGCATCGTAGGCGACGTGGATGTGGATTATAAAATTACAAAAAACGGAAAGCTAAGGGTAAAAGCATTTAACCGGTCAAACGAAGAACAGTTTAATTACGTGGCCCCTTATACCCAGGGCTTCGGGCTGGTATATAAAGAAGAATTCAACACTTTCTCCGAACTCTGGCAGCGATACTGGGATGCCATCGTCAGGGATGTTGACCGCAAAAGGCGAAAAGGCGAAGTGATCAATAATTAAGGTTAATAAATAATCTGAAAAAATAATTATCGTTTTTCATCGTTTTATAACTTTACACAAACTTAAAATTTAAAGAAACATGTTAATACTTTTGCAAGCCGATCTTACAGGCGCAGCTAACCAGGCACTGGCAGAACAGGAAGGGGAAATTACAATGTCGTTTTTCGAACTTGCCATGAAAGGCGGTTGGGTAATGATCCCCATAGTGCTTTTGTCGTTTGTTGCCATATATATTTTTTCAGAAAGGTATTTTGCCATCAGAAAGGCATCGAAAATGGATATTAACTTCATGAACAGGATCAAGGATTATATTCACGAAGGCAAGCTGGAGTCGGCCCATGCGCTTTGTCAGTCGTTCAACAACCCGATAGCCAGAATGATTGAAAAAGGCATCAACCGTATCGGCAGGCCACTGAACGATGTTGCTGCTGCCATAGAGAATGTAGGTAAACTTGAAATATACAAACTTGAAAAAGGGCTTGCTTTGCTGGCTACCTGCTCTGGCGGTGCCCCCATGCTTGGTTTTCTGGGTACCGTAATGGGTATGGTGAGGGCGTTCTACGATATGTCTATGTCGGGTAACAATATTGATGTATCGCTGCTATCGGGCGGTATATACACCGCGCTGATCACAACCGTGGCAGGGCTTATCGTGGGTATCCTTGCATACTTTGCATATAATATCCTTGTATCGAATGTTGAAAAGGTGGTTTTTCAACTCGAGGCCCATTCGACTGAATTTATGGACCTTTTGAATGAACCTGCTAAACGTATGTAAAACGCTGAATTATGAGTTTAAGTTCGAGAAATAAAGTAAGTGTTCAGTTCAGCATGTCGGGGATGACCGATATCGTGTTCCTGCTGCTGATCTTCTTTATGCTTACCTCCACCCTTGTTGTACCTAATGCGCTCAAACTGTTGCTGCCGCAAAGCAATAACCAGACATCCGCAAAACCGGTCACAACAGTTTCGATTACCAAAGACCTTCGGTTTTATTACGAGAAAAAAGAGATACCCTTTGCCGGCCTTGAAAAAGAGCTGCAAAGAAACCTGAGGGCATACCGTGTAAAATACAACGAAGACCCGACCATCTCACTCTATGCAGATAAAAGTGTTCCGTTGGAACATGTTGTAAAAGTGATGAATATCGCGCGAAACAATAATTATAAACTCATCCTGGCCACCTCGCCGGAATAATAAAACAACATGATGCCAGTTGACAAAAACGGCATATTGGGAACGGTTATTTTTCACGCCATCTTATTGGTTATGGTGCTGATATTTGGCTTTTCCACCCCGCTTCCTTTACCGGGAGAACAGGGGATATTAATTAATTTCGGCACCAGTAACACAGGCCTGGGCTCAATTGAACCGGCAATGGCCGAACCCTCGAGGAGGGAAGAGACAAGCCAGCCATCGCCACCTGCAGAAACACAGCCATCGCAATTTGAAGAAGCTGTGATGACACAGGACTTTGAAGAAGCTCCTTCGGTGCCTGCAAAAAAGGAGACAAACAAAAAGAAAACCGAGCCGGTAAAAGAAACAATCAAACCTGTTGAACAGCCCAAAGCAGAGGAAAAACCAGTTGAACAGCCACGACGGCCCGATCCCCGGGCATTGTACACGGGTAAAAATGTTTCATCACAATCCACAGGATCGGAAGGTGATACAAAATCCGGCGGCAACCAGGGCAGTCCCGAAGGCGATGTGGACTCACCAAGCAGGGTTGGCGGGCCAACAGGCGGAGGTGTGGGATACAGCCTCGAAGGACGCGGCAAAGTTTATCTGCCCGAACCCTCGCTCAATTACCAGCGCCAGGGCATAGTGGTGGTTGAAATACTTGTTGACCGTAACGGCAACGTGGTTTCAGCACGCGAAGGCGTGAAAGGGTCAACCACCGCCGATGTAACCCTGTTAAAGCTTGCCAGGGAGGCCGCACTTAAATCTAAATTCAGCTCTAAAGACGATGCCCCGGTGCACCAAAAAGGCACCATTACCTATCATTTTACATTGAGGTAAACATTTTCCTCTTACAGTAAATCTGATCGTTTATTTACTTACATAAATCTGTAAACTAAGCTTTTGCCGGTTTTATATGCAATGCACAGAAAAACAAATATATTAGACAAAGCAACAATACAAGCAGACCGCCTGCCTGACCTTTAAGGACATCAGACATAATCCCGACTAAAAAAGTAATCAGTGCACCACCTGAAACACCCATCACCATTAATCCTGATATCTCATTTGTATGAATGGGTTTATGCTGAATGGCTGCTGAAAAAATAATTGAAAATACATTGGCTACTGTAAAGCCGATAATTACAATCAGTGTTCTTATTCCCCACAGGTCATTCATCGTCATTAGCAATACCATGGCAGCAATGGCAACAATAATGTTTATGATAAAAAACTTACGTCCAGGCATACGGGCAAGGATAATAGCGCCAAGGAAAGTACCTGCAGTACGCGCGGCAAAGTAGAGGCTGGTTCCGAAGCCTGCTTTTTCAAGAGGCATTCCGCAACGCTCCTGAAGAAATTTCGGAATGGTGGTATTTAATCCCACATCTACCCCCACAACGAATAAGATCCCAAGAAAAAAAATCAGTATGGTCTTGTCCCCCAGTAAGCTTAATGAGTCAATAAAAGAAGAACTTTCTCCTGCAGGTGACTCTTCCTTTATATTTGTAAGCAGCAGCCACAGGGTTGAAACAAGGGTGGTTGCTGCAAACATCGGGAAAATGAATTTCCAGTTTCCCAGGCTGCCTGCCGCCCAGGCTGCCACAACCGGGCCAAGGAAAGATGCGATGGCCTTGATAAATTGTCCCAGCGTGATGCTGCTTGTTAATTTTTCTTTGTTTACTACATTGGTAAGCAACGGGTTTAGTGAGACCTGTAAAATGGTATTCCCGATACCCAGCAAGGCAAAAGCAACTAAAACCATAGAAAAATTATATTTTAACAATGGCAACAACAAAGCCACAAATGTAATGATGCCGCTAAGGATAACTGTTTTGCGCCGTCCAATCCTTTTCATATACATACCTGTCGGCACAGAAAAAACAAAAAACCAGAGAAACACCATCATTGGCAACAAATTGGCAACCGTATCATTAAGTTCAAAATCTTTTTTCACATAATTGGTTGCGATGCCTACCACATCAACAAACCCCATGATAAAAAAGGCAAACAAAACCGGTAAAAAATAAGCAAGTTGTAAGTTTTTATTATTCATTGTTTCAGGTATTAAATTCTTTTTATGCTTTTGATTCTACATTTTTGGCAGGACAGGTTGCACCCTGAGCCAGGTTTTTTCATCCAACAACCTTGCACTGCCTGTAATGGCAGACTTTTCAGTTATTTCAGAGATATGCACAGGAATCTGAAGAGAACGTTCTTTCATAAAATCTTCAAAACGCTTTCCGAAAACAGGATA
>JAFGPL010000263.1 GCA_016936215.1 Bacteroidales bacterium | reverse complement strand
TGGTGGTTATGTGAATGGAGATTGTATAAGAAATAATGGCAATTGGGATAGAAATACAGATTTTGATTTAATTTTTGAAATTTGGGGAACCCCTGATCCTTTCAAATCAACCCTTAAAAAATCTCATGATGAGGTAATTATTTATCCTAATCCGTTTAGTAATATAATTACTTTAAGCAATGCTGGCCACATCAGCCAGATTGAAATTCTCAACATTTTGGGAGAAGTTGTTATTTTGAAAAGAAATCTGAATGCTGATAAGATTGAATTGGATGTAAATAACCTAAAGAGTGGGTATTATCTGATAAGATTGACAGATGATCTAAACAATGTAATTACCATGAGCATAATAAAAAGGTAGAAAAAATAAGTTCTATTGAGGCTGTCTCAAAAGCCAATCTAACAAACGATTTGTCATGTTGAACGACAGTGAAACATCTCAGATTCAGTAATGTAGATTCTTCACTATCGTTCAGAATGACAAGAAGGGAGGGCTTTTGAGACAGCCTCGTTCTAAAACTGAAAATAAATAAAAGGCTGCAATCCTGCTGATACAACCTGGTAGATGAGAAATACCGTTGCGGCGCAGATAATGATTTTCAGCCAGATGGGGGTTTTGATAAACAGTTCGCGGTACCAGACCTTTACTGTTTCAGGCAGCCAGTGAATGGTTAACCCGAAAGCCATCATCAGCAGCACTTTCCAGTATGCAGATGCCATTTCGGGGAACATGCTGCCGCCAAAGCTTGTCCCAATCTGGTGCAGCAGGTCCATCGTGCCTTTCCAGGTTTCGCCCCTGAACCAGATACGGGTAAAAGTGATAAAAGTAAATGTGAAGAAGATCTTCCATGCATTGGCAATCCAGTGGTTGCTGTTTTCATAGGGACTGATTTTACGCCAGAATTTATAAACCACTACGCCCAAGCCATTAAGTCCCCCCCACATTACGAAAGTCCAGTTAGAGCCATGCCATAACCCCCCTAGCAGCATGGTGAGCAAGATGTTGATATTGGTGGTAATGGTAAGCTTCAGGCCGGGGAAAATTCTGGCCAATAACCATATTCCGAAAATAACGGCTGCAAAAAGCGGTGCGAGCCAAAGTTTGCCGGCCAGCATGATGGCGAAGACAAGAATTGTTGAAAGGCTTATCCAGGTGAATAAAGAACCTCCCCGGTTACCGCCCATAGGAATATACAGGTAATCCTTCAGCCAGCTTGAAAGCGACATATGCCAGCGTTTCCAGAAGTCGCCTGTGTTCTTCGCTTTGTAGGGGGAATTAAAATTTTTGGGCAGGTTAAAACCCATCAGCAGGGCCACACCAATGGCAATATCGGTATATCCCGAAAAGTCACAGTAAACCTGAAGTGAATATCCGTACAAGGCAATAAGGTTTTCGAAACCGGTATAGGTATGTGGATTGGCAAACACCCTGTCAATAAGGTTTATGGCAATGTAATCGCCAACAAACATCTTCTTCATCAGTCCGTTGAGAATCAAAAACATGGCCATGCCAAACTGCTCTTTTGTGAGTGAGAAATCTTTATACAGTTGCGGAATAAATTCTGAAGCACGCACGATCGGCCCTGCAACCAGTTGGGGAAAAAATGAAACATAAAACCCGAAATCGAGCATGTTGCGAACGGGTTCCACCTTTCCCCTGTAAACATCTATAGAGTAACTGAGGGTTTGAAAAGTAAAAAATGAAATACCCACGGGCGGCAGGATTTTTGCCAGGTCGAAATGTGTGCCGAAAAACATGTTCGACCACTTGGCGGCATGGGTCACTACTTCGATATTTGTTTTGAAAACCGAGTTGATGGTTTCTGTAAAAAAGTAATCGTATTTAAAGAAGGCAAGCACCCCCAGGTTAAGAAAAACGCTCAGCGCCAGAAAAAGCCGTTTTCTAAGGGTTGTCTGGGAGTTGTATATAGCCAGGCCGATAAAAAAGTCGGTAAAGGTCGAAAAGAGCAGGATGAAAAAAAACAACCCGCCTGTTTTATAATAAAAGAAGAGGCTGACCAGGAACAGGTAAGCGTTTCTTAAAGTTTTCTTTTTATAAATGATTGAGAATCCTGCCAGCACTAACGCGAAAAATCCCCAGAAGAAGAACCTGGTAAAAATCAGCGGTGCGTCCTGGTTGAAAAGAAATATATCTTTTAGGGCCTGCAACATCGGGTTAATGTAATTTATTGATTGGGGAAAAGGATTGGTTAGACGTTAAAATATTTTCTTAAGGATTTTTTCATGTCTGCAACTGTGATTTCTAAACATTCCGCTAAAGATATTATAAATAATTCACTCGTGAATACTATATTTATTCACAAAAAATGTTCGTAAAACGCAAATATTGAGAATGCATTTTATGGACAAACCATTTACAATAACCAATGAACTATTCAAATGCCTTACTATTTTATTGCACAGATTAAAATTCATGATGAAGAGGATTACCAAAAATATATTGAAAGAGCGGGAAGTGTTTTTTCAAAATATAATGGTGAGTACCTTGCTGTTGATGACAAACCTTCAGTTCTTGAAGGAATTTGGGATTACACCCGAACCGTGATTATCAGGTTCAACAGCAAGATTGATTTTGAATTATGGTACAATTCTGAAGAATACCGTGAAATAAGAAAATACAGGCTGAATGCTGCCCGGTGCGATACCATCCTGGTAAAGGGATTGGAAACCACACCGCCATAAGTTAAAGAAGGTAATTCATGATTATCCTGTTGCTTAAGCAAAAATCAGTGTTTGTCTGTTTATGCTGGTATCTGGTTCCATCAAATCTTGCGGATATAACCCGAATAGCGGAATTTATATCCAGACATTAATCAATTACAATATTGTAAGCCCCGCTAAGCAGAATATCGTTATTAATGCTATCATTTATCAATTCTGTATAATTGTGATGTTGTCTGCCTGTTTCTGCCTTTAGCCTGGTAAAATAGTAATTGCCGTCTTCAATTTTTTCGAGTTTTAAAAGGTAAAGATCATTATCCGATTTTATAACGGCATCCGAAGGGACAGCAACTGCCGAATCACTTTCCACAATTATTTCGGCTTCAACATATTCGTTATTAATTATATTTTCACTGTTGTTTTTTGTAATCTTACCGAAACAATATATTGATTTTGAAATATCGTCTATTGAGCTACCAATCACCGTAAGTACTGCATGGTTTATAAGTGCTGTGTCTCCTGCGCGGTAAAACCTGATCTGCTGTCCTGCTTTAAGGTGTTTTATGTCTTGCGCAAAAACAGGAAGTTTAAGCTGGAGTTGGTTTAAATCAATTACTTCGAGAAGTGTTGTTTCCTGTCCCGCGTATTGGCCCAGGGTGAGGTTGCAGGAGGTAATATGCCCTTTAATAGGAGATTTCAAAGGGTAGGAGGCATACAGATGGCCTTCTTCAATGGCTGAAGTCTCAAGCCCCATCCTGGTTATTTTCATCTGAAGGGTTAAAAATTCCGATAAGGCAAGTTTGTATTCACTTTCGGCAAGGATATATTCTTTTTCAGCACCGATTTTTTCATGATAAAGTTCTTTTATCCTTTCATACTCGCTTTTAACCTGTTTCAGACGGGTTGAGGCTTCGGCATAGCTTTTTTGCAGGTCAATAAATTCATTTCCTGTTACTTCAAAGAGTACCTTTCCCTCTTCTGCATACATTCCCTGGTAGCAATTGATTTTGTGAATAATACCGGGAACAGGAAGGTTTATTTCGGCCTTCCCTGTTGCAGAGGGCACAATATACCCGCGACAATTTACTACTCTTTCAAACAACCTTTTTTCAGGTCTTCCAAGCTTCATATTCTCATTTTCAAATTGTGCAGAAGAAACAATAATGAACCCGCCGGTTTCTTCATCCAGAATTTTTCGTGGCTGACAGGATAAAACTGTCAGGGTACCCGAAAAGATTAAAATAAACTGAAGAGGCTTCATTTTTAAAATATTTATCGTGTAAAATAATTTAATTCAAGAACATAATGATTGTAATTCAAAACATTTTCAAGGTAATCCTTTCTTATTTGCCATGCAGTTTCATAACTGTCCACGAATTTAAAAAAATCAATTTCCCCGTTTTCATAACTTTTAACTGAAGTGCGTAATAATTCTTCGTAAAGTTGATTGCCGGTGGTCTCAAAACTATCCACGGATTCTTTGTATTTCAGATAGTTGTTATGTAATTCCTTCAGTTTTGCCTGCAGTAAAATGGTCTCGTATTCTGTATAGAGTTGTTGCGCGCTGAACGCAAATTCAGATGCCCGTATATTAGCCCGCTGGCTTCTGAAAAATACTGGCAGGGCTATTCCGAACTGGTATCCGTGATAATATTGTGATCCGGAATATTGGTTGGTACCGATAAAATAGTTAAGTGAAAAATCAGGTAAAAACTTTCTTTTTTCAACCTGCAAATGATTACTGTAATATTCGTTTGCCAGCATCATTTTCTGGTATTCCGGCATTTCTTGTAAAACAGGCATGGTTAGCTGCAACAGTACAAGTTCTCCGGTTACAGAAAATAATGAGTCGTAATTCATCAATGCCCTGAGTTTCTCATAGGCATTTTCAAGATTATACCGGAGGTTTTTCAGCGACAACTGAACATGTTGCTGACGGGCTTTCATGTTTAGTAATTCAAGGTAACTGATGCCCCCTTTTTCATAATTCAGGGCAGTTGCATTGAGTAACCGCCTGTAAAGACTGTCAAGTTTGAGGTATGCATTAAAGTTGGTTGTCAGGAGCTGGGTTTCGAGCCAGGCAAGTGAAACTTCTTTGGTTGTTTTGTTTTGCATAATTTTCAGTTCATTTTCAGCCATAAGGGTCTCTGTATTTTTTAACTTTTTTGTTGCAACATAAAGCGAAGGAAAGCTAAATTCCTGTTCAATACCCAGCACTTTCAAAGGGTATCCGTTTTCAGCAATATTGTTCTCATCTAATCCATATGTAAAAAGTGTCTTGCCGGGATCAAAAGCTGTTGCTTTCAGTGCATTCTTCTCCTCAATTTTAAACCTGTAAGCTTTCAGTTCCATATTGTTTTGCAAAGCAATGTCTACAGCCTCTTTCAAACTAATTTCATCCGGTTGTGCGTGTGTCTTCAATGCAGGCATGATCAATAAGAGCAATAACACCAATGTATTTTTCCGGATAAACCTTAACGGGAAGAATTTGATCCCGGTTACATTATAAAAAATTTCGAAAAGCAAAGGCAGGGCAATCATGGTGAGCATGGTTGAGGTGAATAAACCCCCGATTACCACTGTTGCAAGCGGGCGTTGTACTTCGGCCCCTGCGCCGGTAGATATCGCCATTGGCAGAAATCCCATAGCGGCAGCACCGGCGGTAAGCATTACCGGCCTGAGTCTGTCCCTGGTGCCCTGCAGAATGAGTTCGCGCATATCTTTAATCCCCTCGTGTTGCAGTTCTTTAAGATGTTCGATGAGCACAATTCCATTAAGGACAGCTATGCCGAAAAGTGCAATAAAACCTATACCGGCTGATACACTGAAGGGCATTCCCCTGATCCAGAGGAGAAATACACCACCAACCGTAGCAAGCGGGATAGCAGAGAATATCATTATTGCATCTTTGAAAGACTGAAAAGCAAAATGAAGAAAGATAAAAATCAATAATAAGGCGACCGGAACGGCAAGCATCAGACGGTTGGTGGCATTTTTCAGGTTTTCAAACTGGCCGCCGTATTCAATGTAATTGCCTGGTTTTAGTACGATATTCTGTTCAATTACGGCACGTATGTCTTCCACAACCGATTGAAGGTCTCGGTTCCGCACATTTACACTTACCACAACCAGCCTGTGGGCATTTTCCCGCGAAATTTTTGCCGGCCCCTCGGTATAGGTAATTTCAGCCAGTTCGGATAACGGTATTTGCTGCCCTTCAGCCACCGGCACCTGCAAAAGCCTGATATCTTCAATATCACGACGGTTTTGCTTATCGAACCTTACCACCACGTCAAACCTTTTTTCGCCTTCAAAAACGGTCCCTGTAACCTCACCGCCAAATGCAGTTGAAAGATACCTGTTGAGCGTTTTTATGTCTATGCCGTATAGGGCTGTTTTATCACGGTTATATGCAACCTTTATCTGGGGCAGTCCTGCTGTCTTTTCGAGAATCACATCGCCGGCACCTTCAATGTTCTGTATCAAATCCTTAATTTCAGAAGCAATTTGGTTGATATAACCATAATCTTCGCCGAAAATTTTAATTGCAATATCTGCCCTTACGCCTGTAATCAGTTCGTTGAAGCGCATCTCTATTGGTTGGGTGAATTCATATTCCACCCCGGGGATTACTGAGAGGGCATTTTTAAATTTTTCAGCCAGTTCTTCTTTACTTTTTGCCGAAACCCATTTTTTCTTCGGTTTAAGCTTTATGATCATGTCAATTTCTTCCATTGACATGGGATCGGTTGGTACTTCTGCCGCCCCGATACGGCAAACAATCCTTTCTACTTCAGGAAATTTTTTTAATAATATCTGCTCCATACTGGTGGTCATTTCAACCGTTTTCGAGAGCGAGGTACCTGTCTTGAGCGCTGGTTGTATTACAAAATCGCCCTCGTCGAGGGTAGGTACAAATTCGCCCCCCATTTTTACAAATACCAGGATAGTTAATGCCAGTGAAAGAATTGCTGCGCCAAGGACAGCACGTTTATGTTTGCAGGACCATTTAATAACCGGGGTATAAGATTTATAGGCCAGCTTCATAAGCCAGTCCGAGATCATGCTACCTTCTTTTTTGGATGGTTTCAGAAACAGCGATGATGCAACAGGCAGCCATGTCAATCCGAGGATCATAGCGCCCAAAATGGCAAAGCAAAAAGATAGCGCCATGGGTTTAAACATTTTGCCTTCTACGCCGGTTAATGAAAGTATAGGAATAAATACGATAAGGATGATGACCTGGCCGAAAATAGCCGATTTCATCATTTTAGAAGCGCCTTCAAAAGATATCTTATCCATTAGGGCCATTCGCCCGTCTCCTGATTTTGCGGTAATGTCGTTTTTTAAAACACTGATTCTTAAGGCAATGAACTCAACAATAATCACTGCCCCGTCAATGATGATGCCAAAGTCAAGGGCGCCGAGGCTCATCAGGTTAGCATCAATACCGGTAATGTACATCATGGAGATAGTGAAAAGAAGCGCCAGCGGTATCATCGAAGCTATAACAAGGGCCGGGCGCAGTTTGCCCAGGATTAAAAATACTGTGAACATTACAATAACCGCGCCGAGTATCAGGTTTTCGGTAACAGTGAACGTTGTTTTTGCAACAAGTTCGCTTCTGTCAACAATGGGCATGATATGGATTCCCCTGGGAAGGTTTTCCTGTATTTCTTTAACCCGCTCCTTAACATCTTTGATTACCTCTTTGGAATTTGCATTTTTCAGCATCATCACCTGTCCAAGAATGGTTTCGCCCTTTCCGTTGGCAGTAATGGCACCATAACGGTTGGCAAATCCAAAGCGCACTTTTGCAATATCTTTTACCAGAATAACGCTTTCATTTTTCCTGCTTACCACAATATTTTCAATATCTGAAATTGACTGTATGCTCCCGTCTCCACGGATAAAATAGCTTTGGTTGGTTTTTTCAATATAGGCGCCGCCCGAAATACTGTTGTTTGATTCAAGCGCGTCATAGACTTCCATCAGTGTAACATCGAGGCTTTTAAGAAGAAGCGGATCAATAGCAATTTCATATTGCTTCAGAAAACCTCCCCAGCTATTGATCTCAACAACCCCGTTGATACCTGATAGTCTTCGTTTTACGATCCAATCCTGTATGGTGCGCAGTTCCATGGCATCGTATTGCCCGGCATATTCGGGGTCTACCTCAAGTGTATATTGATATATTTCACCGAGACCGGTTGTGATAGGCCCCATCTCCGGTTCACCGTAATCCTCGGGTATTTTTCCGCTTGCGCTTTTGATTTTCTCTGCGATCAGTTGCCTTGGCAGGTATGTGCCCATCTTCTCGTCAAATACTACGGTAACAAGTGAAATGCCGAATTTAGAAACCGAACGTATCTCAATAACCCCCGGCAGGTTAGCCATTTCCATTTCAACCGGGGCGGTGATGAATTGCTCAATCTCCTGGGTGGATAAATTTCCCGATGTGGTGATTACCTGCACCTGGTTGTTGGTAATGTCGGGCACCGCCCCAACAGGTATTTTGAATACCGTAAACAGACCGAAACCTGCTATGGTAAGGGTGAAGAGTATAACAATCAGCTTGTTCTTAATACTGAAATCAACGATTCTTTTCAGCATAATAAATTGGTTTAAGCGAATATGTTTAACGGTTTAAGTTAAGCTATTTTTATCAAAATCAGAAACCGGTGAAGATATTATGTAAATTGTTTTAATCCGGTTTGTGTATTTCTTAAAAGCCAAAAAATTTAATGATTGGCTTCAAAAAAAGCAACCTTCGTCAACCATTTTCGTTATTTGGTAATAAATTACTTACAATCAAAACCTAAAACCTGAGTTATGAAAAATTCATTTCAAACAAATTTTTACAGGGCAATTCTGTTGTTAATCATCTTATTTTGTCCTGCAAACCTGGCATTTGGCCAAAACAAGTTTTATCTTTCAAATGATGGGGATAACGAGGCTAACGGCAATACCCCTCAGACTGCCTGGAAGGATTTAAGCAAGTTCAATTCTTTAAATCTGTTACCGGGCGATTCTGTTTTTTTCAGGGCAGGTGACACGTGGCGCGATGTGTTAAAAATAAATGAAAGCGGCGCACAGGGCAGCTATATTTATTTTGGCCGCTACGGTGATGGCAAAAATCCCCGGATTGTTGGATCAGAAAAAGCCATTGACTGGACATTAACATCAACGCCTAACGTTTGGCAAACGGCAACACCATTAACCAATTTTTCGGATGATTATTATGGCGGAAGGCTTTTTTTCGAGGTGGATGATACCACCTATTACGGCGATTATAAAGTTTACAATGATTTAACCGAACTGGTAAATGAATTTGATTATACAGTAAATGGAACAACACATTATGTTTATTCATTAACTGACCCTGATATAGCCTATGATGCAGTTGAGGTGACCCAGCGTGAGCAGTGTGTCAGCTACAATTTCAGCAGTTACATCGTATTTGACGGGCTTGATGTAAGGTATTCAAAGCGGCAGGGCTATTTTGAAGGTTACCCTTCCCCACGGGGCGTTACCAACCTGGTATGGAAAAACCTTTTTGTTGGGTTTATTGGTGCCAAAGGGTCTGGCAGTGCTTATGGTATTACAGCTTTTGCATCTAATATTTTAATTGAGAACTGTACCTTTCAGGATAACGGGCGCAGGGCGATTTCAATCAATACATACAGTGACAATCCCGGTGGCCGTAGAATTGAAAATATCATTATTCGCAATAACGTGTTTAAAAGGGGGCACCATACAACCTCTCTCGATTTATCCACCATGAACAGGGACGGTGATACGGTGATGAATGTCTATTTTTACAACAATATAATTGACGATCATGATATTGATACGTTGGGCGACTGGGGAAATTCCAATCAATTATTTACACAAGCCGGCATCGGTTCAAGCCTGATGACCGGTATTTATATCATTGGCAATGTTTTTAATCATGCTACTGCAAGAAATGTACAGCTTGAAAATGGTGTTTCATACCACTTCTGGAACAATACAGTGGTGGGGCATAATGTAAAATGGCTAAAAGGCAGTCCCTATGGAAATATCGGTCTTGGGGGCGCCGATACGGTTGATTTCAGGAATAATATCGGATATTGCAATTTACCGGACAATGATTGGGAAAATAACATTTTACACGATTACCGAAGCGATTCTTATTTTACCCATCTTGACTATAACCTTTATTATTCGTTAAACCCCAAAAACGACCGGAATGTCGTTAGTATGGATGAAGGCGACAGGCATTACTTCTTCAGGTCGGACCAGTGGGCCGATTACAAAAGCAGCTTTCCGCTTTTTGAAGTCAATTCTCCTGAACCTGCCAATCCGGAATTTGCAGATATGGGCAATTTCGATTTCAGGCTCAGTTCCGGCTCTCCTGCAAAATATGTTGGCACTGTATTACCCGATATCATCATTACCGATCCCTTTGGCAATGTTGAAATCCTTAATAAATATGATATTAATGGTAATCCGAGAGATACTGTTCACCCATCGTTAGGGGCGTTTGAATACATTGTTCCCGACCCGGCGGCAGCCGATATTGTCTTTTTTGTGCTCGAAAACCAGTCCGGTAATGCCATTATCAATACTGAAGAAAACACTGTACAGATTGAAGTAAACCCCGGTACCGGTTTAACATCATTAAAACCCTACATTGGGCTGAGCATTGGAGCAACCATTGAACCGGGACCTGAAGACGAAAGGGATTTCACAACCAGCCAGACCTATACAGTAACAGCTTCAGATGGTGTAACCATTAAACTCTGGACGGTTACAGTAACCGAACAGCCCTTGTCAGTCGAAAGCTTTTCACCCGATAACTCAATATTTGTGTATCCCAATCCTGCGAAAGATCATATTTTCATAAAAACTCCGGGAACATGTGAAATCAGGCTGATGAATAGTGCAGGTATAATACTTTATGAAAACAGCGATGTTAACGGGACAATACAACTGCCGGTAAATTATTGCAGTGGGTTATATATTGTACAGGTCATTCATAATCAAAAAACATATTCCAGGAAGTTTATCATTGAGTAAAACTATCTTACGAAAACATATAATTACGCCAATACGCAATTAAGGTTAATGTGCCGGGGTATATTTCTTTATTTCTTTCAGGGCTTTATCCAGGGCATTAAATATAAGTGTCTGGGCCGATTTTGAAAAATTCGTATCGTCATCATCGGAATCCATTGAAACCGATGCAATAGTTTTTTGCCGGTAAATCAAATTACCTGTATTAAGCTCATACACGGTAATTTCTATTTCTGATTTGCTTATACCATAAATATCAGGTGGTGATGGCATTAGAAAATTTAAGTCATCTTCAAGTTGATTTGCCCGAATATTCATCAGGTAATTATATTTAGTGGACGATTTCAGAAGTGAAAGGGTTTCCTGGTTGGTATCGAAAGTCAGCATTTCGGGAATTATATAATCGAATATTACTTCACCGGTAAAAGAAAAAGATTGCGCACCAGCTTTGGTAAGGCCTGAACTTATTTTTTTGTGAAACAAATCATTTCCTTTGCCGCTCAAACCGGTATTACAAATATTAACAAGCCATTGACCGTGGGCAATGTCCAATGCTTTTGGTGTTTCGTATGAAATATTGTATGTTACAGGTATGCATGAACTGAATACCAGTATTATGCCTGCAAAAAGGCAAACTACAAGTGGTTTAAATTTCATATAAGCTTTAAATAAATAGTGTTTCGTACAAAAATAAAACTTTTCATCTGTTGTTTTTTATTTATATTTGTGGCCTTATCAAATGATATTTAAAACAGAACACTATGAAAAAATCCTGGTTGATATTGAATATTGTGACAATTGCAGCAGTTGCAGCCTTGTATGTTTTGTATTTTACCGGAACGGGAAAAACCACCGGCGCTAAAAAGTCATCTGCAGAAGGTGAAGTAATAACCCAAGATTTCACCAAGGCAATTTATTATATCAATTTTGACACGGTACTGGCATATTACGACATGCACCTCGATATGGTTGACCAGCTTGAAAATATGGCTAAGACCAGTGAAGCAGAACTTACATCAAAGGAGAGGATTTTTCAGAAAGAGGTAAACGATTACCAGGTAAAAATGCAGAAAGGCTTACTTTTAAGGTCTGAAGCACAGGAGGTAGAGCAGCAGCTTGCCACTGTTCAGCAGCAATTATTGAAGCTTCAGGAAAACCTCAGGTTAGACCTGGCCGAACAGCAGGTGGTTGCCAACAGAAAAGTACTTGATTCTATTATGCAATATCTTGCAGAAATTCAGCCCCAGTATAACTACATGATCGTCCTCGGGACATCTTTTGGCGGTGGTGTTCTATATGCCAACAAAGACCTCGACATTACCCAGGTGGTGATCAAAGGACTGAACGAAAAATACAAAGAAGAGCGGGATAATAAAGAAAAATAGCAAACCAAATGGGTTTTGCTGATCATTATCTTGACCGGCAACAGATATTTTTTTCCCCTGAATTTATTGCACATAAATATGATGCCGCCTGCATTATTGTAATTCCATGTTACAACGAAGACAAGTTGCTGCTTACCCTTGAATCATTGTGGAAATGCCAGAGACCTTACCGGAAAACCGGGGTAATCATCGTTGTGAACTCATCCACAGAAGATAGCGGGCATGTGTTAAAGAGAAATTCCGATACTATAGCTGAATTTATTGATTGGGAAAAACATCATCAGGATAAAAGTCTATGGTTTTCTCATATACATGCTACAGCGCTTCCAAAGAAGCATGCAGGGGCCGGACTGGCAAGAAAAATCGGGATGGATGCTGCAGTTTCGGTATTTAACAGCAGTGGCAACAGCAACGGTGTGATTGTTTCGCTCGATGCCGATTGTACCTGTTCGGAAAATTATCTTAGAGAAATTGAAAAAGGCTTCACAGAAAATAATTCTGCCGGTTGTGCGATTCTATATTTCGAGCATCCCGTTTCGGGTAAGGATTTTGAAAATGATGTTTACGAGGCTGTTGTTCAATACGAGCTTCATCTACGGTATCATGTTGAATATTTAAGGTATATAGGTTATCCTTTCGCTTATCATACCGTAGGTTCCTGTTTTGCCCTGCGGGCAGACGCTTATGTGAAAGCAGGGGGCATGAACCGCCGTCAGGCAGGGGAAGATTTTTACTTTTTAAACAAGGTTTTTGCCGCAAATAAAATCATCGAACTCAACAACCTTACGGTTTATCCGTCACCGAGACCTTCAGACAGGGTTGTTTTCGGTACGGGCCCCGTGATTAAAAGAATGACAGGAAATAGAGAAAAAACGCTTTTAACATATAACCCAGAATCATATAATGCCCTGAAAGATTTTATTGAAATGATACCCCGCTTTTACGGGCAGGATTTAAGTGCAATATTGAAAGAAATCCGGTCATTGCCTGATGCCGTTGTCAGTTACCTGTTGCAATTGAACCCTGAGGGAAAAATCTCGGAAATAAAACAGAATACCGGCAGTGAAGCTGCATTTATCAAAAGGTTTTACAACTGGTTCAACCCGTTGATGGTTGTGAAGTACCTTAATTTTTCACATATGCGGCATTATCAAATGGTACCGGTTATGGAAGCATCGCATCAACTAATTGAAAGGCTGGGGATGGATTCTGAAAGTGTCAGTTCACCATTGGAAACTTTAAACATATTAAGGGAAAAGCAAAGTTGCATTAATAATGCGAATTAAGGGTTGAAATTGTGAAGATTAAAAACCCCTGTCAAGGGGTTAAATTCAAATAGCGCCGGGTGAAACCCGGTGTGTAGTAAAGTTTCATCCCTGTCCAACCACGGAGTGGTTGAATTTAGGTGCAGCTATTTTCATTATACCATTCAACCACTCCGTGGTTGGTGTGACCGAGACTATTAGTTTCACCGAGTTTCACCCGGCGCTAGTCATATTAAACCATTACATGGTTTATGGCAACACATTCATATGGAAGAATTTGTTAGATATTTGAACTCTTAATTCGCATTAATAATTAAAATACTCTTCATTTATCCTCCTTAATAATATACAGCACCTCATCATCCTTCTTCATGAGGTATTGTTCGCGGGCAAATTTTTCGAGGTTTTCATCGCTGGTCTGAAGTTCTTCAAGTCTTTTACTGTCTTCTTCAATTTTTTTCAGGTAATATTCTTTGTCAATAATCAGTTGCTTGTATTCCCTTACATATTTCCTGCGGTCGAGCAGGTTGTTCTGGTCGAAGAAAAGAAGCCAGATAATAAATAGTATGGAGGTAAGTATGTATTTATTTTTCAAAAACCTGAACCTGTGTTTTATATCATGAAAATAACCCATCTGCTTTTTTTTGTAAAAATAGTTTTGAATTCAATGTTAGTTATAGTAGAAATGACCTTTTTTATCAACAAAAATCAAAAATTATAAGACTTACAGTTAACTGAAGTTGTGCCACCCCGTTTTGTCGAAGGGATTGTCACCCTGAGACCTCGATAGTGCTAAAACACTATTTAATAATTAGTTGACACTTTTGTCAGCCTGAGCGTAGTCGAAGGCTATTCCCGTCGTGTCATTAGCAGCGTAGTCGAAGGGAGGTTCGTGTAAAAACAGTACTATCTGTTTTAACCAGTCTTCGACTACGCTCAGACTGACAACACGCTCAAACTGGCAAAACACTCAGACTGACAACACGTTCATACTGACAACACGCTCAGACTGACAATACTTTCTTATGCATGATAACCCCAAATTGATAATTCTAAAAGTCAGAATTACTGCTTTATAATATATGTCATGTTTTTGAATAAATTAACGTAGTAACTTTGATACAGTATGCAATTTTCTTAAATTTTATACTTATAAAAACCATTTTTATTATGGCGACAGGATTTTTTCACGTACCCCTACCTAAAAACGAACCGGTGCTAAATTATGCACCCGGAACACCTGAACGGGTAAAGCTAAAAAAGGCAATTACAGAGATGTTATCTGCCGAAGTTGAAATTCCGATGTTCATCGGCGGCAAAGAGGTAAAAACAGGCAAACTGAAAGAGATCAGGGCGCCGCATGATCATAACCACATTCTTGGATATTACCACGAAGGTGATGCAAAAACCATACAGCAGGCCATTGAAGCAGCGCTTTCAGCAAGAAAAATGTGGGCTGCCATGCCTTGGGAACAAAGAGCTGCAGTATTTCTGAAAGCGGCTGACATGTTGTGCGAGCCCTATTTCTGGACAAAAATAAACGCGGCCACCATGCTCGGGCAGTCGAAGAATGTGTTTCAGTCGGAGATTGATGCTGTCTGTGAGCTTACCGATTTCTTCAGG
>JAFGPL010000262.1 GCA_016936215.1 Bacteroidales bacterium | reverse complement strand
GCAATACTGCTTTGCGTAACTACGCGTGATTGGGGTGTTGCTTTTAACAAATCAAGCAACAGGCCGGTGAGTGCAAAATGACCCAGATGGTTGATACCAAACTGTACTTCAAATCCCTGCTTTGTTAATTCTCTTTTCGAGGGCCACATCACCCCGGCATTATTCATGAGAATATCAAGTTTTGAATATTTTGCGTGAAATTCACTTGAAAACGTTTCAACCGATTCAAGGTTGGAAAGATCGAGATGCATCAGCCCGACTTTTGCACCGGGGTAATCACCGGTGATCTTAGCCAATGCTACCTTACCCTTTTCAGGGTTGCGTACTGCCATAACTACCTCAGCGCCTTTTTTGGAAAGTTCTTTCGCGGCTTCAAGTCCAAGCCCGCTGTTGGCAATGGTTATTAATATTACTTTGCTTTGCTGTGAAGTAATTTTTACTGTTTTCCAATTGCTGTTATTCTTCATCTTAAGATTTGTTTTAACAAAAATGAATATTATTCCTAAGATTTTTATAAAATCTCTTACCATTTTACAAACCCAATATCTGCTGGTATTAGTAGCAAATTAAAGAAATAAAATGAGGATAACCCGTCAGAACCTTCGCTGTTAATTACCGAATCCGTTATTGGTTGGAGGTTTGGCGAATGATATGTTTTTTTGAATTTCCTTAGTATGAGGTGATGCTTCACCAATCCCTGTCAGCTTTTTCAATTACATCATGTGAATAATCGCTTCCCAGGTAACGGTTTATGATACCATGTGCCAGGTAAATAAGCGGGGTTAGCAGAATGGCTAATCCCACTTTATATAAATACTGTACTGTGCCTACCGAAATCACATCTTTAAATTGCCAGTTGCCCAGCAGGTAAAATGCAATAAAAAGTATCAGGAAACTGTCAATCAGTTGCGAAACGATTGTTGAACCGGTAGCCCTTACCCAGAGCAGCCGGTGTCCGGTAATCTTTCTGAAAAAGTGAAATACATATACATCTATCAACTGGCTTACAAGAAAGGCGGTAATTGAACCGATAACAATTCCAACTCCCTGCCGGAAAATAGTCTGGTAGGCAAAATTTATATTGAAAGCATTTCCGTTATTGTCAATATTGTTGGCATCAAGCCAGAACTGTGCAGGAGGCAGCAGGGTTCCTGCATAAATAATCACAGCAGCATAAGCGATCAACCCGGCGGTGATAAAACTGATACGACGCACACCTTTCTTTCCGAAATATTCGTTAAGCAGGTCCGAGATCAGGAAAACAAAAGGCCAGATGATCACTCCTATGCTCATGTTGATTTTTCCAGCGTCAGAACTATTCTTTAATAACCCAAAGGCTTGTTCGATATTGAATATTTTAACGCCTATAAATTCTGCGATCAGGGCATTGCAAATGAAGAAAGCGCTTAAAAAAATATAGAGGTTAAATAGCTTGCGTTTAACAGACGGTGAGTATCCGGAGTTCATAGCTGTAATTATTGGAAAATTTTATGTTCACAGGTAAAGATAAGATAATTGTTTTTAATGAATTGAACCTATGGTTACAGGAATTAAAAATTCATGCTTATATTTGCAGGCCGGAAAGAATAAAGTTTTTCGAATAAATAGTAATAAAGGCCCCGTAGTTCAATGGATAGAATATCAGATTCCGGTTCTGAGGGTTGTGGGTTCGAGTCCCGCCGGGGTCACAAATCAGTTTGAAGTGTGAGTTAAGGGCAAGAGGAAGAGCAAGGCTTAAGGCTTTAGGTTTTTAGGTATTAGGCAAAAGAGTTTTTTGCGCCGTTGACCAACTGGATTATTACTCAGGACATAAGGACTTAATAATACGTTTACTTTGTGTCTCTTTGTGAGCTTTGTGGTTAAACTCTTTTCTCATAGCTTGCGAACTACTGTACCATTTCCTTCCCTACAGGGAAGGCACCGTAATGATAGCGTAAAATAACAGCCAGGGGGAAGGGTCAGGAATGTAGCTGCGAACTACGAGCCACGAGTAAAGCCGGTATAACTTTTCTCATATCTTTTGTCCTTTCCTAAAGGCCTTAAGCCTAATATCTAAAGCCTTCAGCCTATGGCCTTCTTTAAATTCTTTATATGCTTCGAGGTTAAAATGTTCTTCTCACAGATCGCTGTCTATAGCTTGCAGCACTCTCCAAAGCAAAGCGGGTTTAATGTAAATTATTGATAAAATTTAAACTACTAAACTACCAGTTATCCGATTCTTTTTTTACAATGCCGGCAATATGGTTGTATAACGAAACAAGCGTATTGTTTACAGTACTTTCAAAAGTTTTTTCAGATTCCTTGAAATTTTCTTTAATACTTCCGTTGTCGTTGTACCAGAAGTTATAGCGCGATTCGTCAGAATTGAAAGTAACCCTGCATTTGTAATCTTTTATCTCCACTGTTAAAGTATAAGCCAGCTCATACCAGTAATCGTAGTTGTTGACTTTTCCTTTCCACCCGTCTTTTGAAAAACAACTGAATTTAACCAGTTCGTTTTCGTTATCAACCCTTGTTACCGATTTCGGGCTTTTATTGTTCAAGGCAATCCATTCTTTTACTTTAAGATAGATGACACTGTCAGGGAAGTTTTCCCCAAATTCTATTACCACCGGCTGAATGCCGTCTTTTTTAAGGTCAAAACGGGGCGGTTGAGCTAAACCCGCAGCGTTAGATGCAACCATCAGGCAGAAAAGGATGTATATTGTTTTCATCTTCAAAGATTTTAATGATAATTAGAAGGCCTTGTTAAAACAAAATAGTTGGTTTTTCATCACAGTTTAAACGAATACAAGGTTAAATTAGTATAAAAAATCTGTTTCAAAAATGTACTTTTGCTTTTTTGTCTTTTTGGCTTGTATTAATGTCAGACAATGGATTTTACCCTTGATACATATCGGTTGTTGCTCGAAAGCCTGGTTGATGCAGGTTTCATATTTCAGCGGTTTGATGATTTTTTAAAAAATCCTTATCCAAAAATAGTTGTATTGAGGCATGATGTTGACTTAAAACCACTCAACTCGCTTAAAACTGCCATGCTTGAAAACAGCATGGACATTAGCGGAACATATTTTTTCAGGTCGGTACCGCAAAGCCTCGATGAAAAAACAGTGGTGAAAATTGCCGGGCTGGGCCACGAAATTGGCTATCATTATGAAAACCTGGCCCTTTGTAATGGCGATTATGAATGTGCCATACACGATTTTGAAAAAAATCTTCTTCATCTGCGAAAAATGGCGCCTGTGGTAACCATTTGCATGCATGGCAGCCCCTTGAGCAGATGGGACAGCCGTTTACTCTGGCAAAGATACAGTTACCGCGATTACGGAATTATCGGCGAGCCTTATTTTGATGTTGATTTCACCCGAATGCTTTACCTTACCGATACCGGCAGACGATGGGACGGTGAAAAAGTAAGCGTGAGGGACAAAGTAAATACAAGTGATACTGGTAAACCATCTTCATCTTTTGAAAAGGTTAGAACTCTGCAGTTTCATTCAACTTTTGACATCATCAGAGCAGCAAAAAAGGGTTTATTGCCTGATAAAATAATGATTACCGTCCATCCTCAGCGGTGGGATAACCGTATGCTCCCCTGGGTCAAAGAGTATATTTTTCAAAACCTGAAAAATGCAATAAAAAAAGCAGTGGTGAAGATCAGAGGTTAATCACAAAGAATTCTTATAATTCCTTAAATCCGCAAGCCAACAAGCAAATAATTGGTAATAAACACCCTTCGACTTCCCGCCTGCCTAATCCGCCTGAGGCGGCGGCGGATAGGCGCTCAGGGTGATTGTCAGGTTGAGACCTCGATAGTGCTAAACCACTATTTAATAATTAGTTGACACTTTTGTCAGCCTGAGCGAAGTCGAAGGCTAATACCATCGTGTTATTAGCAGTGAAGTCGAAGCCTGATGTAAAAAAGAAAATTAACTTGCGAATTTAAAGTAATTATTAAATTATCTTTTATCAGCAATCGAATACGGAGTTTTTTGCAGTTAAAAGCTTCAATAAAAAATTGTTGACAAGCAAAAGCTGATACCTTTTAAATGCAGCCTTTATGCTTTAATTCCCATACTATATGAAGCAATAAACATTAATTATTTAACTATCTTTGCTCTACAATATAAAAAAGCCGGAAAAAGGCTTGAAAGGCTTATGTACTGTACTACTCAGGCATTTTTTGCATGTGACTGAGGAGGCGGAGCTGTATAAAGAAGTTACTTTTCGTTAAAACAACATCAATTTTATGGAAAATTATCCGGAGTATTTAAGAGAAGAGGACAGTATTGATATCAAAAAATACCTTTTCCAGATTCTTTATCACTGGTGGTGGTTCGCCTTGTCAATTTTTATTGCACTTACCATTGCATACCTGGTAAACCGGTATTCCGAAGACATCTACCAGGTTAACTGTTCTCTTGTTATTGGTGAAGAGGCTGCCAAGGCAGGAAGCGCGGAGAGTGTTCTCGAAGAGTTGTCACGCGTAAGGGGAAGGGTGCGCAAAGCCGTGGTTGAAAATGAAATTTCAATACTCAAATCTTATTCAATGGCACGCTTAGCCCTTGAGGAACTTGACTTTGGAATTGCATACACCGCGGTGGGAAGAAGGAAAATTGCCAAATCGCAGATGTACAACACAAGCCCTTTTATTGTAGTTCCGGATACCTCTGATGACAATATCTTTGGATACCCGGTAAACATCACCCTTGTTTCAAAAGATGAGTATATTCTGAATATTGATGACAACTATGATATAAACCAGACACTCAGGTTCGGGCAGCCCTTTGTTCATCCGGCTTTCAATTTTACCATCTTTTTACGCGATACCTCCAAACTTGAGATAGAGAAAAACAACCCGAGAAGGTATTATTTCGTGTTCAACCAGATAAACGGGCTGACAAACCGTTACCGTGGTGCCCTGAATGTTGAAGTAAACAACGAACGCGGTTCTATCCTCAACCTGTCAATGACCGGTAATGTTCCGGCACAGATATCCGATTACCTGAACAAGCTGTGCGAGGTGTATATACGTTCCAACCTCGATGACAAGAACCGAATCTCTGAAAACACCATCCGGTTTATAGACGACCAGTTACAGGGCATTGTTGACTCGCTCGAGGTTGCAGGGGTGCGCCTGCAGAATTTCAGGTCGGCAAACAAGACTATAGACCTAAGCCGTGAAGGCAATTTCCTCTTTCAGCAAATGGAACAGTTGCAATCCCAAAAGGCCATACTCGACATGAGCGCAAGTTATTACGACTACCTTCTTACTTATATACGAGAGAAGAAGGATTTCAGCGACTTAGTGGCACCATCGGTTGTGGGGATACAGGACAACCTCCTGAACGGGCTGGTACAACAGATCAATGAGCTGAACATGCAACGCAGGACCCTCTCCTTTACCGCTCAGGACAACTCACCCCAGATGCTGCTGCTTAATTCGCAGTTTACCAACGTAAGAAATACCTTGCTCGAAAATGTGATGAGCCTTGTGGAAACAAATAAACTGGCCATCGCAGACATGAACCGGCGAATCGTCAGGATTGAAAAAGAAGTCCAAAAGCTGCCTTATACCGAACGGCAGCTCATCAATATACAGCGCAACTTTAACATCAACGACCAGATATATACATTCCTGCTTGAAAAACGTGCCGAAGCCGGTATTGCGAAAGCTTCCAACACACCCGATCACAAAATACTTGACAGCGCCCGGCCCGAAAATGCCCGGATGATTAAACCAAAGACCTCTATGAATTACATGATGGCGCTGGTACTGGGAGGACTGTTACCGCTGGTGTTAATTATCATCATTGAATTCTTTAACAATAAAATTGTTGACCGCAAAGATATCGAGCAGGCAACCAATGTGCCGGTGCTGGGTTCTGTGGGTCACAACGACCGTAAATCAGACCTGCCTGTTTTTGAAAACCCCAAATCCTCTCTCTCTGAATCTTTCAGGTCTTTGCGTTCTAACCTGCAGTATATGCTGAAAGAAAAAGATCAGAAGGTGGTGTGTGTGTCATCTACCATCAGCGGTGAAGGGAAGACATTCTGCGCTACCAACCTTGCCGCCATAATGGCCATGGCGGGTAAAAAAACTCTGCTTGTAAGTCTTGACCTCCGGCGACCGAAGGTGCACAGGGTATTCGGCATTAAAAACCAGACGGGTATCAGCACTTACTTAGTTAATAAAAGCAAACTCGAAGAGGTAATTGTGCCCACACTGGTAGAAAATCTGTTTATTGCCACGGCAGGGCCGGTGCCCCCTAATCCGGCCGAACTTATCGGTTCAGATAAAATGACGCAGTTTTTTGAACAGATGAAAAAACAATACGACTATATTGTAATTGACACCCCTCCCGTTGCCATTGTTACAGATGCTCTTTTGCTGAAGGATATTGTTGATACTTACATTTTTGTTGTAAGGCACGGTTATTCAACCAGACAGGTGCTTCAACTGGTTGACGACCTCTATAATAAAAAGGATGTACGCAAAATTGCGCTGCTGGTAAACGATGTGCAGGTGAAAGGCTATTATGGTTACAGCTACCGCTATGGTTACGGCTATGGTTACGGCTATGGTTATGGTTATGGTTACGGGTATTACGGCAAAGGGTATTACGAAGAAGATGAAGAACAGTTAAATACCCGCCAGCGTATTGAAAAGTTTATAAGGAAGATTATTAAATATTAAGGAAAGGGGGGATTGAAAGAAATTATGGGTTTCGGGTTCCGGGTTTTACTCATAGTTCACAGCACGCTCTTTTTGTCATGCTGACGAAGGAACTTAGCGAAGCGATCTCACGAACCGCTGATAAGCGGTGAGTAACAAAGCATCTCATTCCTAAAGCCTGATGCCTAAAGGCCTAATGCCTAATAATCTTCCTCTTGCTCCATACTTACACTCAAACTGTTCACTGTCTTTCCTTTAGGGACGGAAATGAAACAGGGGGTCGCGGGTTGTGTGAAAGAGTATAAGCACAAAGAAGTACAAAGAATAAATACTGAGCTACCCCACCTACATCAAAATTACGGTGGACAAGCCCACCTACATCAAAATTAGGGTGGACAAGCCCGGCCCCCTTTTCTAAGGGGGAGTGGATGCTGCTGAGATGAAGCATTTATATTTATTATTATAACAATAAGCCTAAAATTAAATCTAAAGTTTCTTTCACGCACGAAAGCAT
>JAFGPL010000261.1 GCA_016936215.1 Bacteroidales bacterium | reverse complement strand
TTATAGAACAGGCAATTGTATATTTATTTCACAGTGCCGTAGGCACGAAATATAAACATTATTAAATTTAATCGGACAATAGTGAAAAACAATAAAGATTTTCCGCGGGAATATTTTATTCGCCGCAATTCTTTATTTTTGTTTATTTAAAAAACACAGGCCATGATAAAACTAAAAATTTCATTGATTGTAACTATGGGTATGATACTTTTTTCCTGCAATAATCCGGTAGATAAGAGCGAAACGCAAGATAACAGTTTTGACTTTTTTGTTGAACAGTTTGCCGACATCAGGATACTTCGTTACCATGTCCCTGAATTTGAAAAACTTACGCTCAAACAGAAAGAGTTGTTATATTACCTCAGCCAGGCAGCGCTTTGCGGACGGGATATCTTCTTCGACCAGAATGGTAAATACAACCTTGCGATCCGACGGGTTCTTGAAAATATTTATAAAACTTATTCAGGTGACAGGACAGCCGAAGATTTCAAAAATTTTGAGGTGTACCTGAAACGTGTCTGGTTTTCAAACGGCATTTATCACCACTATTCCACCGATAAATTTTTGCCCGGGATTTCTACTGATTACTTCATGCACCTGGTGCAACATTCAGACAGTTCCGGATTCCCGCTTAAAGCCGGACAGCAACCCGGCAACCTGATGCAGGAATTGATACCTGTAATGTTCGATGCAGAGGTAATGCCAAAAAAAGTCTGCCAGGATACAGACAAGGATATTGTTGCCGGTTCGGCAGTTAATTTCTATCATAACGTGAGCCAGCAGGAAGTGGAGCAATTTTACGAAAAAATGAAAAACCCCGAAGACCCGAGACCGGTTTCTTATGGTTTGAACTCGAAAGTGGTAAAAGAAGACGGAAAGGTTAAGGAGATCATCTGGAAAGAAGATGGCATGTACACCGAAGCCATCGAAAAAATTATTTTCTGGCTCGGGAAATCGCTTGCTGTGGCAGAAACTCCCGAACAGGCATCGGTGATACAGAAACTCATCAGTTATTACAAAACAGGTAACCTGAAGACCTGGGACGAATATAATGTACTTTGGGTTAATGATTTAAATTCACATATTGATTTTGTAAACGGGTTTATCGAAACATACGATGATCCCCTGGGGTTGAAAGCAACATGGGAAGCTGTGGTAAACTTTAAAGACCTTAAAGCCACACACCGCACCGAAGTCCTTAGCAGCAATGCCCAATGGTTTGAAGACAACTCGCCTGTTGCCGGGGAATACAAAAAAAGTGAAGTAAAAGGCGTTACTGCCAAGGTAATAACCGTTGCCCAGCTTGGGGGCGCATGTTATCCGGCCACACCCATTGGCATTAACCTGCCCAATGCCGATTGGATAAGAAAAGAACACGGTTCAAAATCGGTAACGATGGAAAACATTACTTATGCTTACGACCAGGCCAACCAGAAAACAGGTATGCTCGAGGAATTTGCCTCCGGTGAAGAGGAAATAGAGCATGTAAAAAAATATGGCTTCCTTGCCGGCAACCTTCATGTTGACCTGCACGAATGTCTTGGACACGGTTCCGGCCAGTTAAAGCCCGGCGTTGCCTCCGATGCGCTTAAAAACTACATGGCACCGCTCGAAGAAACAAGGGCCGACCTTTTTGCCCTTTATTATATTATGGACGAAAAAATGGTTGATCTGGGTCTGTTGCCCAACCTTGAAGTAGCAAAGGCCGAATACATGAACTATATACGCAATGGCCTTATGACACAACTTACACGTATTCAGCCCGGCAAAGATATTGAACAGGCACATATGCGCAACCGGCAACTTATATCCAAATGGTGTATGGAAAAAGGCAAAGCTGATAATGTGATCGAAAAAATAACCAGGGATGGAAAAACGTATTTCAGGATTAACAATTTTGAAAAGCTAAGATCACTTTTCGGGGAACTTCTCAGGGAGGTCCAGCGTATTAAATCTGAAGGCGATTACCAGGCAGGCAAAGACCTGGTGGAAACCTATGGTGTAAAAGTTGACAGGGAACTTCACCGTGAAGTTTTGGAACGATATGAAAAGCTGAACCTCGCCCCTTACAGCGGTTTTCTGAACCCTGAAATAACTGCAGTTGAAAAAGACGGAACTATTATTGACGTAACCATTAGTTATCCCGATAATTATGCTGAACAAATGATGTTTTACAGTGACAACTATTCATATCTTCCTGATTACAATTAGTGTCATTTGATTTTTCGGGTGTTTGGTTCATTAAGTCCGGTATCAAAGCTTTAAGGCATAATACAGATTGCGGATTTTACAGACCAAAAATAGTCAGGAGGCTTAACTATCCGTATTTTAATACTGTTCAGGCACCGGTTTCTTTTGTCTTTCCGGGAAAATATTTCCTGTTGATGATGGGCAGCAGAATAAGCGCCAGTAAACCAAGTCCTAAATATATCAGGTTAGTGGATGCGTGCGCGATAAATGCAAACATTTTGCCTTCGGGTTTTGCAATACCATAAATAAATAAGGTTTCGAACACCATAAAGTGCCATGCCCCTATCCCACCCTGGACAGGTGCCAGCATGGCTAGCCCGCCCATGAGAAATGTGATCATACCGGTCCATATGGTAAGGTGTTTGGTAGGTTCATAAGCCAGGAAAATTACATAAAGCATGAACAGCCACATAAGAAAAATAAACATGGTGTGACCGATAAAATACCATTTGTTTTCAAGCTTCAGAATAGACTTTATGCCGTCCACAAAATTATGTTTAAGGGTTTTAAGCCTTTTTACCAGCGAGTTGCTGTTTTCTTCTTTCCGGCTCCTGAAATATTTTCGCGTAAGGATAAATGCTGCAACGAGCAAAGCAATCGCCGCTACCCCAATAAAAATGTTCCTGCCCGAAAGCAGCTTCAAAAGGTTTTCTTTCATTTCGGGGTGAACATCGAAAAACCTGACAAAAACACTAAGCTGCGAAAGGATAATTATAACTGCAAGGATCATGAGTGTAACAAGATCGGCCATGCGCTCAACAAATACTGTGCCTACAAGTTTTGCAAAAGGAATTTTCTCGTACTTCGATAACACGGTACACCTGGCTACTTCTCCGGCCCTCGGGGCGATAAGGTTTACAAAGTAAAGTACCAGCACCGAGAGAAACGAGTTGTATAGCTTCGGGTTATAGCCCAGCGGCCTGATAAGCATATTCCATCGGATAGCACGGCTTACCTGAGAAAGAATACCAAGGGTAATGGAAACGAATATCCAGAAGTAATTGATGCTTTTAAATGCTTTCTTAAACTCTTCTATCGGGTAGTCTTTATAAACCAGGTAAAACAAAGTAATACCTATGGCAAGAAAAATTGTGTATTTGGTAATATTAACAGCCCACTTTTTCATGTTACAAATTAACCTTATGCGTTTGGAATGTGCAAAAATATATATTTCCTCGTTACAGCGCAGGATTATTTAAAACAAATACTTTCCAATTTGATCAATCTTCTTTATGTGATGTTTAACCATTATAAAATATTGACCTGCAAAAAACATTTTCTGTAATTTATCCCGGATGGTTTAATTCAGGTTGTCAAAATAAGTAAGGATTTTTAAAACCTCATCCAGATTGCTTAAATCAGGTTGTTTTTCACTGATGTATTTTTCAATTTCATCTTTTTTTGAAGACAGCATTTCAAGCACCTGCTTCCTGTTGAGTTTTATTTTACATATCTCACCATTCTGCAACACTGCGTAATACTCTTTGTCATCCTTGTATTCATCGTATTTAACACCCGAAGAATAAGCCCCTTTATAATCGGCAGGTATAAAGGTCTTTTTATGCTTAACAAGCAATTTTATTGATCCTGAATAGACCACTTCGACAAAAGAAACGTTGTTCTTTCCCGCCTTTAACTGATAGCCTTCAAAATATCTCCTGTTCAAATCTTCCTGTATCCGGAACCCCTTTATCTGTTCCCGCTGAACTACAAACGATTTTCCTGAAGTGGAGTTCAGGTATTCCAGTTCATCTTTATAAACATTGTATTTTAGTTTTACCCCGTTAATCTGTTTATTATCGGTAAAGAGTATATCCCCTGTCAACCATTCTTCGCTGAGGTAAGGGGTACCATGAACACCTTCGTAGAGGGCGTCCATATTGGTAACAACTGCAGGGGTGCCGGATGTAAAGTCCCGCATGTCATTTTCGGTGATTACTTTCACGGGGTCAGCCTGCGAAAACAGGTAACCAGTCAATAGTTGAATAAGAAAGAACAATAAAGGTCTTTTCACGGTTCAGGTTGATTGTAAGATTTAATAAACCCACTAATATTGTAATAAATCTTTTCAATAAGCAGATTGCGGGAATCAATGCCAGCCCATGCCACATGGGGGGTTATCACAATTTTTTCGCTTTCTTTGAGTGCAAGCAGCGGATTGTCTTTGTTTATCGGTTCATTTACGAGCACATCAATTCCGGCACCGGCGATGACCCCTTCTTTAATTGCCTTTGCCAGGTCTTTTTCCACAATTATTCCGCCCCTACCCATATTCAACAGGTATGCTGAAGGTTTCATCATCCTGAGCCTTTGAATATCAATCAGGCCGCTGGTGTTTTCGTTAAGCGGGCAGTGTACAGAAACAACATCGGCTGTGCCAAGCAGTTCATCAAGTTCAAGGTGTTTATATTTCTCAGAATTTGTATTCCTGCCCGAAGTAGAATAGTAAACTGTTTCGCAGCCAAAAGCAGTGGCTATTTCAGCCACCCGGGTTCCGATGGAGCCAAGTCCTATTACCCCGAAACGCTTTCCGTAAAGCTGTATAATTTCCCTTCCGTGATGCGTAAAAACAGGGCTCTTACAATAATCCCCCGATTTTACATAATCGTCGTAATACCTGAGTTTGTTCATCAGGTAAAAAAGTAGCGCGAAAGTACTTTGTGCAACACTCTCTGTGGAATATCCGGCAACGTTTTTAACTGCAATTCCCTTCTCACGGGCAACGGTCAGGTCTATATTATTTGTACCGGTAGCAGCCACACAAATAAGCTTCAGTCCCGGACAGGCATCCATAACCTCTTTGTCTATCACCACCTTGTTGGTAATAACAACATCAGCCCCCTTCACCCTTTCAATGCGCATATTAGCAGGTGTCAACGGGTAGGTAATAAAATCACCAAGTTCACCCAGCCTCGAAAGATTTGAAACATTGCCAACAGTATCGGCATCAAGAAAAACAATTTTCATGGTAACAATTTGAATTAAACCGATGATAAAATTAACTCAAACTGAGGACTGTCGCAATTATTATATTTTGATTTTAATGTGAAAAGTAATTACCGCCGTCACAAATTATTTAATGTTCTTTTCAGGGCAATCATTTTAATCACGGTTACGGCAGCTTCATCGCCTTTGTTGCCGTGTATTCCTCCTGCCCGGTCTTTTGCCTGCTGAAGGTCATTGGTGGTTAGAACACCAAAAATAAACGGTATTTTGTACTGAAGGTTCAATCCGGCAATGCCTTGTGTTACGCCCTGGCAGATGTAATCGAAATGAGGGGTGTCGCCCCGGATCACGCAACCAATGCAGATTATTCCATCAAATCTGCCTGTATCGGCAAGCATTCTGGCCCCTGAAACAAGTTCAAAACTTCCGGGTACATGACAGGTTGAAATATCGACCTCTTCGGCACCATGCAGGAGAAGAGTTTTGACAGCACCTTCGAGCAGGGTACCGGTGATTTCATGGTTCCACTCAGATATCACAATGCCAACCTTCATACCTTTGGCAGATGGCACTCCTGCGACATTGTATTCTGATAAGTTTTTTAAACTACTGGCCATGCCTTAGTTTTATTTTTGATGAAAAAATGAAATGACTATTGATTAGAAAAGTTCTCTAAACATTATACATAATGCAGGTTTAAAATCTATACAACAAAAAGAACTTCCCCGATAGAACAAGGGAAAAGGTTAATTACCAAGCCTGATTTTTGCCGCTGTGATGTATTTTTCAATATCAAATGCTTCCTGCGACCCCGGATATTCTTTTTCGATTTTCTCGTATAAGTCAATTGCCTTCTTGTATTCACCCATTTCTTCATACACGATTCCCGCTTTTTTAAGATAGATGGGCGTATTAAAGTCATTTTTCTTTCTTGCAGCGGCTTTTAAGAAAAACGAAAGGGCTTTTTTGTTGTCACCCAGTTCAATATAGGCATCACCTATGGCACCAAGGGCTGTAGTGGCTATCATTACATCGTTTACATCAAATTTTTTCAGTTCTTCGATTGCTTCTTCATACATACCCATTCTCAAATAACATATACCGGCATAGTAATGCGATAGGTTTGCACTTTTTGTAACACCATATTCATCAATAATATCAAGAAACCCGAGGTAACTGCCATCGCCTTCCAGCGCCAGTCTGAAAGAATCTACTTCGAAATACTTTTCTGCCATGTACAACTCGGCCTGGGCCTCTTTTTCTTTAGGCGCCAGGTAAAATCTTTTATAGCCGAGGTAAACAGCAACAATTATTGCAATGGCTGCCACAATAATGGTAAGGCTTTTCTGGTTTTCTTCTATGTACCTTTCGGTTTTACTAAGTACATTCTCTACGCTTTCAAATCCCGATTCGTTTATTTCTTTTTTCTTACTGGCCATTTTTGAGAAAATTAAGCATTTAAAAATTCAGAACGCAAATGTAATTCTTTTAAGATATTTATAAAATTTTGTCAGTAAAAATTTTACCCCTGTCCAGGAAGATTATCATTTATAGGCTTTATGTATGTAAGGCTTTGATATTCATGCCCCTGTGATATTAATCTTATCAAAAGACCTTAAATGAACCCGGGTGGTTTTGAAAGTAACACCGGATAAAAGATTAAATTTGTGTTTCGATAAACAAATATTTTTTATGTACCTGAAAAAACTTGAATTAGTAAACTTCAAGAATTATGAAAATGCAGGGCTTGAGTTTTCACCCCGTATCAATTGTTTTGTAGGCGACAACGGGGTTGGTAAGACCAATATCCTCGATGCCATCCATTATTTATGTTTATGCAAAAGTTATTTCAATGCTGTTGATTCTGAGAATATTCTCTATAACGCCGAATTTTCTATAATACAGGGTGAGTTTGATGATGACGGTAAAAAGGATGAGATATACTGCGGATTGCAGCATGATAAGCGAAAAATCTTCAAAAGAAATAAAAAGGAATATCCCAAACTCTCAGACCATATAGGCCTTTTGCCCATTGTGATGATTTCCCCGCTCGATTCTGCCCTGATACTGGATGGCGGAGAAGAACGCAGAAAATTCATGAACAACGTAATTGTGCAATACAACAGGCCTTACCTCGAAAATGTAATAAAGCTCAACCGCCTTTTGGCACAGCGCAATAAGCTGTTGAAAGACATGGCGGAAAGAGGAAGTAATGACGGCACCATTGAAATTTATGACGACCAGTTGGCTGACTTTGGAGAAAAAATCTTTAGTGAAAGAAATGATTTTACCGCCAGGCTGGTGCCTGTATTTCAGACTTATTATGACTTCATCTCAGGACATGCCGAAAAGGTTGAACTCGTTTACCAATCGCAGCTCGCCACTGCAGGGTATAAAGAATTGCTTGTTAAAAATGCTGCCAGGGACAAATTATTGAGGTACACCTCGGTTGGGCCGCATAAAGACGACCTGGTACTTAACCTTTTTGGGCACAATATTAAAAAAGCCGGCTCACAGGGTCAGCAGAAAACTTATCTCGTGGCCCTTAAATTTGCCCAGTTTGATTTTATCCATGAGGTTACCGGTAAAGTTCCCCTGCTCCTGCTCGACGATATTTTCGATAAATTCGATGAACAAAGGGTAAAACAGTTGATTGAGCTGGTTTCTCAGCCAAAATTCGGACAGATTTTTATCACGCATACCAATAAAGAGCGCATGAAGGCAGTGCTGGAAGACCTTCACGCCGAGCATAAGATGTTTGAAGTGGCCGGGGGGAAAGTGCAAATGATTTAAAACATGCATTAAAATTAAAGGACAAGCAGATGGAATAATGGCAGGGGCCAGCAGCGTCATTATAAAATCAATCTAAAGATTAACATATAAAACAATAACCCAAAACACAACCCATGCGAAAAAGCAATACCCAGAAAATCGGTACTGTTTTAAAAGAGTACCTTGAACATATGATGATAGACCGGAAACTCATGGAAGTTGGTATAGTGCGGTCGTGGGAAGAACTGATGGGCAAAGCCGTTGCTTCACGCACCAGGAACATTTACATCAAAGATAAAACGCTTTTTGTGCAGCTTAGTTCTTCGGTGCTGCGCAGCGAACTGATGATGATGCGCCAGGCGATCATTGACAAGCTGAATGAAAAAGCCGGAGAAAAAATAGTTGAAAAAATTGTGTTAAGGTAAACTGGCATCAAGAAAAAGTAAGTACGGGTAAATAGCAGCAGAAAAACAAGGAAATCATAAACACTATACACATATTTTGTCACACAACACTGTTATCTCAAACAAAATGTTCCGGTTTTTGTTATCCTGATAAAGAGATATAAATAAAACCGGTTCAAAAATGGAAAAATTAATAACAGGAATTCATCATATAACTGCTCTTGCAGATGACCCCCAGAAAAACATTGACTTTTACGCCGGTGTACTGGGATTAAGAATGGTAAAGAAAACCGTGAATTTTGATGCCCCGGAAGTATATCATCTTTATTATGGTAACAAGACGGGTGATCCCGGTACATTGCTCACCTTTTTTCCTTATTCGGGCATTCAGCGCGGGCGCCGGGGCAACAGGATGATGAACACAACGGGCTTTTCAGTCCCGGCCTATTCGCTTGGTTACTGGCAGCAGCGCCTGAAACGGTTTAAAATTGATTATTCAGCCCCTGTGGAACGGTTTCACAACGAAATGGTATTATACTTTGAAGACCACGATGGTACCGGTATCGAACTGGTATTTAATGAAAAAGACCCACGGCCGGCATTTACTTACGGTACCATTCCAATAGAAAATGCAATTAAAGGTTTTTACCATGCCGAAATATGGCTCGATGATCTGCCATCAACAGTTGACCTGCTTAAAAATGAAATGGGGCATGAGTTAATTGCCGAAAGCGGTAACCGTTTCCGCTTTGCGCCATCGGATGCGCCCGGAAATTATATTGACCTGGTGCATACCCCCGGAACGCAGAAGGGGCTTAGCGGTGCCGGATCCATTCACCATATTGCATTCACTACTGCCAATCGAGAAACCCAGGAACAGGTAAGGATAAAAATTGCCCAACAGATGTTAAATCCCACGCAGATCATTGACAGGAACTATTTCACATCGGTGTATTTCAGGGAACCGGGTGGTGTTCTGTTTGAAATAGCAACAGCCGGCCCCGGAATGGATATTGATGAGCCGGTGGAACATCTCGGTGAAACATTCCGGCTTCCGCCGCAATACGAACCATATCGCGATGAGATAGAGAAACTTGTAAAACCGGTGAGGCTTCAACTAAACAATTACCTGTGATGCACCCGGCACGGATAATATCAGCAGGAAAAACCCCCGATCTATCTGGGAAAGCCATTGTTTTGCTTCATGGCAGGGGTGCATCGGCAGATAATATACTGTCGCTTGCACCCCGTTTGCATTTAGAAGATTATACAATTCTCGCACCCGAAGCCCAAAATAATACCTGGTATCCTTATTCTTTCCTGGTACCTGTTGAAAAAAATGAGCCATGGCTTACCTATGCCTTAAACATGATTGACACCATGATACAGGATTTGAAAAAAGAAGGGATCGGCCCGGAAAGCATATATATTCTTGGTTTCTCGCAGGGTGCATGCCTGGCCCTGGAATATGCTGCAAGAAATACCCGGAAATATGGCGGTATCATTGCATTTACCGGGGGATTGATCGGTGAAGTAATAAATTATGACAAATTCCTGGGCGACCTGGAAAACACCCCCGTTTTTATCGGCTCTGACAGTGACGACCCGCATGTTCCGCCTGACCGTATTCTTGAAACATCAGATGTTTTAAATAAACTCAATGCCCGTCTTACCCTGAAAATTTATGAAAACATGGGCCATACCATTAACGAAGACGAGATTAATACTGTAAATAAGCTGATTTTAAATCAATGAAAGTATGTTTAAGGTAACAAGGATATTTAACAACCAAAACAACGACAGTGAGTTTGAAGAGCTAACCATCCCGCTCAAAAACGCCGGCCCAATAGGCTTTTTGTCTGAAGAAATACCTGTTAAAGGCATTGTTTTTCGGGAAGTTAATCCTTCCTACGATTACGATTTTCATAATGCCCCGCAAAGACAGTATGTGGTGTTACTCGACGGTGAAATAGAAATTGAGACTTCGACTGGCGAAAAACGAGTGTTTAAGACCGGGGATGTTATTCTTGCCGACGATCTTGAAGGAAAAGGCCACAGAACCAAAAACATTATTCCCGCACGGAGAAAATCATTATTTGTATTATTATGAAATACAGTTAATTATAATACCTGCAATAAGTTTGTCCCTATTCAAATTTCGAGAACCTTTCACTCAGGGCAAAAAAGAAATCACACTCTTTGACTGCATTCTCATCGCTGTCTGAACCATGCACAGCGTTCTTTTCAATTGATTGCGCGAACAATCTCCGAAGAGTCCCTTCCCTGGCTTTTGACGGGTCGGTATTACCAATCAGGTTGCGGTATTCTTCCACAGCATTTTCTTTTTCAAGGATAGCCACCACCACAGGGCCAGATGTCATAAAATTAATAAGCCCGTCAAAAAAAGGTTTATCATTGTGCACTGAATAAAACTTTTCGGCCATTTTCCTGGTAAGCATGATAAGCTTCATGGCCGCGATGTGAAAACCATTGGCATTTATTTTAGCAAGTATAGGGCCTATGTATTCATTGGCCACGGCACCGGGTTTAATTATTGTTAGGGTTTTTGTTCCTGCCATAAATAAGAAATTTGTTCATAGCTAAAATATAAAATTTTATCATTGCATCTGTTGTCCGATCAGTTTTTTATATATTTGATGCATCAGAAAATATCGTTTTCGAACATTTAACAGTTTCAGCGAATTGAAAAGCAGGGTCAGCAGGGGAAAGAGTAAAATAAAAAAGTTACTTACCGAAGGAAGCAGAAAAATCGTTATCTTAACGCATGTCAATCCCGATGGCGATGCCATAGGTTCATCACTGGCCCTTTGCAGGGTTTTAAAGAAGATGGGGCATATCGTAAATGTAATCACCCCTAATGTTTATCCTTCCTTTTTGCAATGGATGCCCGGCAACAGCGAAATAACGGTTTTTTATAATGCCCTGAAAAAGGCACGCTTGATGATACAGGAGGCCGAAATAATTTTCTGCCTCGATTTTAACGACCTTACAAGAATTAAGCAGGTAACTGCGCCGGCATTGGAGTCAACAGCGCATAAGATTTTAATAGACCACCATCCTACCCAAAAATATTTCACCCCGATGGTTTATTGTGATGTAAATGTAAGTTCCACAGCCGAGCTTATCTACGATTTTATTTGCAGCCTGGGCTTCAGAAATTTTATTGACCTTGAAACAGCAACCTGTATTTATACTGGAATGATGACAGATACAGGCTGTTTTAGTTATAATTCATCCAATCCATACACATACAGGGTGGTGGCAAAATTGCTTGAAATGGGTCTTGATAAAGACTATGCCTATGCGAAGGTTTATGACAATTTCTCGGGCTCAAGAATGCGCCTGCTCGGGTATGTGCTGAATGAAAAAATGGAAATCTTTGAGGAATATGCCACTGCCATTTTAAGCCTTACCCGGGAAGAACAAAAACGGTTCAGGTTTCAGGCCGGGGATTCAGAAGGTTTTGTAAATTATCCCTTATCTATCAAAAATATAAAGTTCTCTGTACTGTTTGTTGAGAAAGAAGACCATGTAAAGCTCAGCCTTCGTTCCAAAGGCAGTTTTCAGGTTAACAGGTTTGCAGAACTGCATTTTAATGGCGGTGGCCACCCAAATGCCTCGGGTGGTGAAATGCACGCCCCCATGCAGGAAGTACTCAAAAAATTCAGGGAACTGTTGCCTCAATATAAAAATGAATTGGCCGATGAAAAGGTTAAATAAAATGATGCTTATACTGATAACGCTTGTCATCGGCTTCGCATGCAGGCAAAACCAGGAAAGAGCAAATAAAGATGGGCAGCCGGTAACCGACGATGACCTGATAAGGGCAAACAGGGTGCTCGTAAAAAAAGATGCAGCAAAAATTGATGCATTTGTCAAACGGCATAACTGGGACATGCAGCAGACAGAAACGGGGCTTTGGTATATGGTGTATGAAAAGGGAAACGGGGAACAGACCCGTACAGGGGATGTCGCCATCATTCATTATAACATTTCGCTGCTTGATGGCACCGAATGTTACAGCTCCGGTACCCGGGACCCAAAAGAGTTTAAAATCGGCCAGGGTGGTGTTGAATCGGGCCTCGAAGAAGGAATACTATTGTTAAGGGTAGGTGATAAAGCCCGGTTTATCATGCCCCCTCACCTGGCACACGGGTTAATCGGCGACAACGACAAGATTCCTGCAAGGGCAATCCTGCTCTATGAAGTTGAACTAATCGCTTTAAAAAGAAATTGATATGGTACATTTAAGAAATTCGTTTTATTTTTTCATCGCGCTGCTGGCTGTCTCATGCTCTAACTGTAAATCGAAGTACGAAGGGTATTCCAGGGCTAAAGGTGGTATCTGCTACCAACTGCACAAAATCGGGGAGGAAACTGCCAAAGCAGCAGCCGGAGATTATGTAACAACGGATATTACTTACAAGACCATGTCTGATTCGGTATTTTTTACCGGCAGACGAAAACTACAGGTGTCGAAACCTGAATACAAAGGCAGCATAGACCAGTGCTTCATGATGCTTACCGAAAAAGAGAGCGCAACATTCATCCTTTCAGCCGCTGATTTTTTTCATAAAACACTGCAGGTTTCGCTTCCTACTTTTCTAAAAGAGGGTGATATGATGAAGGTAACACTTGATATCATAGAAATTCAAACCGAACAGGAATATTTGAATGAGAAAGAAGCTTTCCTTCATTGGATAGAAGATTTCGGCGATTATGAAAAAGTGGTCCTTAACCAGTTTCTCGATAAGCAAAAACTATCGGTTGAACCTGAAAAAAACGGCATGTACCGCATTGTAATTAAAGAAGGTACCGGAAAAAACATTGAAGTAGGTGACACCATAACCATAAATTACGAAGGAAAATTCCTTAATGGTAAATTTTTTGATTCCACGGTTAAAAGAAACCAGCCTTTCCAGTTTGTATATGGTACCGAATGGCAGGTAATTAAAGGCCTTGAAGATGCTCTGCCGCTGATGAAAGAGGGAGAAAAATCACTCTTTATCATACCTTCAGACCTTGCATTTGGTAATGAAGGTTCTTCAACAGGTATTATTCCGCCCTTCACATCATTAATTTTTGAGGTGGAAGTGCTTCGAATAAATTAATCGCTATTTTTGCAACCTTTTTAATCAAAATTCATCTAACAGGTAAAACAATTCTGAAATAATGAAGTTTAAAACTGAAAAAGACTAAAAATATGAGGATGAAAAATATTTATGGCGCCACTGGTATTTTTTTGGCATTGGTATTGTTTTCAGCTTGCAGCCTGAATAATGAATGGGAAGAACTCGAAAAGGAAGAAATAAAAAAACTTGAAACGCATATCGCTACCCTCAAATCGCAAGGGGCAGAAATTGTTGATTTCGAGTTGGGATCTTACACCTGGTATTTCGAGGATTTGGGAAATTTTGCCGACGCGGGCGAATCACCCGAACTCGACGATTATATTCTTGTAGATTACGTGCGCAGAGACCTCGACGGAGATATTCTCTTTACAAACATTGATTCTTTAATTCCCGATTGGGACACTTACAATAACAATAAAAGCTATTATGCATATTACCTGTTTGTTCCCTACAAATTTATTTTTGGTTACAATACACCTGCATTCGACGCGGGCGTGAGCCTTTTAAAAGAAGGCCAGTCAGCAAGAATTTATTACCCGTCGGGCCTTGGCTTTGGGGACCATGTTACACTTATTGATGAAGTAAAATTGTATAAAGTAATTCCCGATATAGAAGAATATGATTCGCTGCAATTTGCATGGGCTAAAAACGAATTTGGTTTTGAAACCGAAACATACTTATCCGGTTCGGATGTTTTCTATAAGGAAATTACACCCGGCGATACCTCTATTGATATTGGCACCAACGATTCGCTCAAGGTGAAATTTGTCGCCTATTACCTGCAGGAAGAAAACCTGGTAAGGTTTGACTCAATATGGGGCATAACTGATCAAACATATACAGTAATCCCTTCAACAAGGTCAAAAGTTGAATCGTTCATTCCCAAAGACCATGTGCCGTTTAACAAAGGTTTTGCCTCTGCCATGGATACCATTGCCATTGGGACAGAAGCGCTGATTCTCGTACCCTATGCTAAGGGATTTTCTAACACAGGAGTATCGCATGCATTGCTCGGCTACCCTGTTGTTCCCCGATATACTTCTCTGCTATACAGGTTAAAGGTGGTGGGCAAGAAGGAATAGCTTTTACGGCTTCTGAATAATAAAAATTGCCGGACGCTTATGCAGTTCCGGCTTTTTTGTTTTCCAGAGTTTCACGGGACGTGTTTCTATCATTTCTGTTTCAAGGCTTATATCGACTGCAATGCAGAGCAACGTTTCACCCTGGCATGTATCAAGTATATCATTTAGCAATTGATTATTCCGGTATGGCGCTTCAATAAACAACTGTGCCTGTTTTTCCCTGTAACTCCTGTTTTCAAGCTCTTTTATACGGTTTATGCGTTCATGTTGCTTTACAGGCAGGTATCCGTTGAATGCAAAGTTCTGGCCGTTAAGCCCCGAAGCCATCATGGCCATTAAAACAGATGAAGGCCCTACCAGGGGCACTACTTTTCTGCCTCTTTTATGCGCAAGGCTGACAATCGCAGCGCCAGGGTCGGCAATACAAGGTACCCCTGCCTCGGATATTATTCCAATATCTTCTGTGGTTACTGATTGAAAAAACACCTCTGCCTCTTCGGTTTTTGTATGTTTATTCAACTCGAAAAAAGTAACCTGATCTACCGGTTTCTTCAGCCCTGCTTTGATCAGGAACCTGCGCGCCGACCGTTCATTCTCTACAATGTAAATATCTGTGCCGTTAATTATCCTTATCACATGCTCAGGAATAACATGGTCTGCAGGCGTATCACCCAATGTTGATGGTATCAGGTATAGTTTATTCATTGTCACTCGTTTTCAGTTCTTTTCCTTTTTGAAAATATTCGTTTGCTTTTCCGGTATCTTTTAAGTTATAGTAAGTAATCCCCAGGTTAAAATAGGTATCGGCATCACCGGGATTTAGAATCAGCGCCTTGTTAAGGTAATCTGCAGATTTTTGAAATTGCCCCGAAATTCCGTAGGCCACTCCCAGGTCTTTATTGGCTTCAAAACTTTGCGGGTCAATCTTTACAGCCATTTCAAGGTAGTAAACAGCTTTCGGCAGGTTGTTCTTATGCTTACCGTATAGATTTCCAAGCTGATAATTGGTTTCAAACCTTAACGGTTTTATCTTGTGCAGTTTTTCGTAAACAGCGATCTTTTCATCAGCGCTGTTAAATTTGCTTAGCGTTACATCAGTGTTTTGCCAGGCAACTGCATCATCGGGCATTGTTTCAAAAACCTTCAGATAATTGCCGATCGCTTCAGTATAGTTTTCCATTTCATGGTTGACATTTCCGAGCAACCGCCATGCATCAGCATATTCGGGATGAATCTGAAGCGCCCGTTGCAGATAGCCTGATGCCCTCTTAAGTTCAGTCATTTTTTCTGTACGGTTGGCAAGTTTAACTGTATTCTCGTAAATAACACCCCCCGTCGAACAATTGCTCTTGGCGCTGTTAGAAGAAGTTATTACATCTGTGGTAAAAAGGGTGGTATTGTTTTTCCATGCCCTGTTCCGATGCATGGTTTTTGCACCGAAGGGAAGCAGAAAAACCAGCAATATTGCAACCGAAACCTTTGCAGGATTTTTAAAATTTGCAGCAATTTTCAGTATCAGCCAGGCTATCACGATACAAAACCCAAGCGAAGGAAAGTAAAGAAACCGCTCGTTCATAAAAGTGCCCATGTCAAAGGGAATGTTTGATACAAGAAAAAGACTCCCCAGAAAAACAACCATCGCGAAGAATACAAGGCTGAATGTTTTGTTTTTGCTGGTATACTTTAATAAGAAGACCAGCCATGCCAGCAAAGCTAGATAAACCAACAGAATAATGATATTCAAAAAGTTCCACTGCTGTAAGCTGATATGATAAGGATAATAATCGAAAGTAAGCGGATGGGGAAAGAAAAGCAGCTTGATGTAAATACCGAGAGTGTGCACAATGGTGGCATATTTTTGAGATACCGTAGCATGTAAAAACGGGTTGTTCATCAGCTCTGCAGAATCCAAATGCTTTAACCCGCCTGCGGCTTTAATCCTTATTAAAAACCAGAGCGCAAAAACGACCGATAGGGCAAAAAACACAACCAGGCCCTTATTAGGTTTTACATCCTTTACCAGGACAAGCACCAAAGGAATATAGACCATAAACGTAACCGCATTTTCTTTTGACAGCAAAGCAAGAAAAAAACCGGCTGCCATCAGCACAAAAACCATGATATTATTTTTTCCTGAAAACTTCAAAGCCACATTTAAAGCGCCAAGTGAAAAAAGCAGTGCAAGTATTTCATCGCGGCCCTTGATATTGGCCACAACTTCGGTATGCACAGGGTGAAAAATAAAAAGCATGGCTGCAATAAAGGGGAAGAGCTTCAGATAATGATTTTCACCAATGCCAAGGATAAGTTTTTTTAAGACCAGCCAGACCATAATGCCTGTCAAACCGTAAAAAATGATATTGATGAAATGGCTAAGGGATGGCTTCAGCCCAAAAAAATGGTATTCTACTGCAAAGGTGGCAATGGAAAGCGGGCGGTATCTGCCACCCTGCACCAGTTCTTTTTTCTGCTTAAAAAATCCCTCAAAAGAATCGGTGGTAAAAATATCTTTCAGTCCACCCAGCCCTTTTTTGGTAAACCGGTTTTCGGTAATCACCATACTGTCGTCGAGCGCGTACTGGTGGTTTAAAGTATTGCTGTATATAATAAATGCAAAAACTGCAATAACTGCTGGTTCTAAAAGAAACAGTTTAAGTTTCATAGTTGAGAGCAAGTGTTTTGTAGTTCTTTAATAAGTAAGCAGTATAAGGTTTATCAAAAATAATGAAAATAAAGAAATGGTATGATCTGTTCTGAAACATCTTATGTTATTTGTTTACCATGAGATAACAAGATGCTGCCAAGCGTAATCCCTCCTGTTAATAAAACCGTAAATCCGCACATAAGCAATGCCATTTTCAGGCTGATATTATCGGACATCCAGCCAAGGACCGGGCCGATGGCGGAGAACAATATCCTTATGATAAGACTTCTCACTGATAAAACAGTAGCCCGGATATCGGAAGGGGTAAGGCGGTTGATATAGTCTTTTAACACCGGTGTGGCAATTCCCCTTACAAAATAAAAGACAAAAAGCAGCAATATGGCAGGAATACTGATAAACAAAGCATTCAGGAAGAAACCCGAAGAGATGAACAGCAGAATGATTACGATTGTTTTTTTCAGCCCGAGAAACTTTTCAATGCGGTATGCCCTCACAGAACCAATGCCCACCGTGAGGTTGAGCAGTGTCCAAAAAACAGGGAAAAGTGATTCGTTTAAATGTACCCGGTAAAAATATATCTGTGCAAACCAGGCCATGGTAAGCGTTGAAAACCCGATGATTGATGAAAAGATGATATGGTTTCGTAGCGGTTTATTTTCTAAAAGGGCATACTTCACAATATTAAGCAACCGCGAAGGTTTTACAGGCAACAAATTTTTGTGCCTCCCCGGTTCGGTGAGCAAAAGCGCCGCCGGCAAAGCAATCAGCGCGACAAATGTTTGCAGGTAGTATGGTATCCTGTATGTGCTCATTCCCGCTATAATAAGCAGGAAAATGGCAAATCCGGCAATTGCCTCGGCAAAATTGCCTGCCGCGGAAATTCTCCCCTCGTATTTCATGTACTTGCTGGCTTTGCCGGAATCAAGCAGGGTATCATACAGCATGGCAGAATCGCTGCCCGAGATAAAGCTCTGGCCAACCCCAAGCAGTATTTCTGCCATAACAAATCCTGCAAATCCATGAAAAAGCGAATAGGCTCCAAACCCGAAAAACCCGAACAAAGAACCCAATACGAGGGATAACTTCCTCCCCATCCTGTCGGCAAAATAACCCGATGGTATCTCAAGCACTGCGATAATAATCGAATAGATGGCATGAAGCATAAAAAGGTCGAAATCTCCCAGACCGTTCTCTTCGTAAAAAAGTTTCACTACCGGCATATACAACATCAGCCAGCCCGATATTTTAATAATATAGAGGCATAACAGGTTTCTTTTGAAATGTTTTACCATACCGGATAATTGAAGCGGCAAATATAAATAGAAAAAAAATATCCTAAGACTGGAGTTAGTTTTCAGAAGTTATTTTGCCCTTTCGGGTATAATTCATTCTGGCCAACCTTGAAAAAATTTCGAAATGACTTAGATATATAAAGATTTATTATTTTTAAAATTCAAGGTCGTTTAATCAAGGATATTTAATACCTGAACTTCTTTTATCAACTGCTTTTTTTAAGGAAGTAGTAATTCTGTTATTTTTAAAAAACAAATGGTTTGAAAATTCAGATTTTTTAAAATTATAATTAACTGCCTGTATTTTAAATGTATCGGTGTTGCTTGCAGGGACGAAGGTATAATTTAAAACATCAAACTCAACAGTTGCAAGTAAACCCTGGGAATTGAAAATATTATAGTACCAGATTTTGTTTGCATCATTCGATTCATCTCTAATATTGTTCCATTGCAAGTGTACCTGACCGTCAAACGTACCTGACACGATTATTTTACCTTGAGGGGAACCATATTCAGCCTTAGTTTTATCAAAAGCAAACATCCACTCAGTCCACGCAGGTTCGTTTGCTGCCTTGTCCCATATCTCATGCCCGTATCCCGGATAGTTGGTGTAGCGCATATTTTTAGCACCAATGCGCACAAGCTCATGGTATACCCTTTCTGTCATATCTGGTTTATTCATCACATCTTCACTGCCATGAAACATCCACAAAGGCGTTTTTGCAGCATTTACAGCCCACCATGACTGTCCTCCGCCACATACAGACATTGCTGCAGCAAATTTTCCCGGCAATTTATGCAATAAATCAAAAACGCCTTCGCCACCCATGGAAATGCCGTAAACATATAAACGATTGCTATCTATTGAATATATTTTGGTTAAACTGTCCAAAACATGAATAGCTGAAATCATGGGAACCGATAAGTTATAATCATTCCATCCGCTCCAATCGCCCCAGTCTGTTGGTGTTTTAGGCGTATAAACAAAACAGGGAATTTTATTCTGAAATTTTTTGGTGTACCAGACCAGATAATCGGAATGAGTCCATGACCAACCATGCAGGTGTATAACTAACGGATATAATTTAGTACTATCATAATTTTCAGGTACATAAAGCCCGTATAATAACCTTCCGCTTGCAGCTTCAAAATAGGTATTTGGTAATTCCTGCGCAAAGCATATCATACTTGTGTTAAATAGTAACGCTATGCATGCGTTTTTAATAATATTTGCATTCATAACCCTTAATTTTTTGGGATGTTTAATATTGGTTCCAACGACGGCGACAGTTTTTATTTATTCATTTCTTCATGTATTAACTTTAGATATTTGTCTTGCGAAATCAATGACATTGCACCTGAATCACAATAGTAGAAGAAATTTATAAATGAAATACTTACTATCCTAATCAGTTTTACTTTGGCCCGATGCTTTAGCAGAATCGAATAATCCTTTTCTTTAAACATTTAAGTATGTTTAAAACAGGTGCCAAAAATACTAAAATTTGCATCAAGCATTTGAAAAACTACATCATATTAAGTTGCAGAATATTGTGTTTAGGTTCTAAAGATGCAATATAATGATCCCACACTAATTTGTATAACTTTTTATTGCCATAAAATAGAATTCTATAATTTAAACTTGATAATATTAGAAATATTTGCGAATTTTGTCGTATATTTTAACGACAAATGTCGCAAACTATGAGTTTAAAAGAAATTTTTCATGATGATAATAAGCTAATTAGTATTTCACGTTCAGGAATTACTAAGAAGGATTATTTTGAGATAGTTGAATCAACAGGAATCGCGATTGGTACTTTTGCCCAGGTTACACATCTTACACCCAGGACCCTTCAAAGAAAAAAAATGGATGAATTTGTATCTCCTGAAGCCTCTGAAAGGGCAATATTAATTGGTAAGCTTTACTATACAGGTGAAAAGGTTTTTGGCAATAAGGAAAAATTCAAAACCTGGATGAAAAAACCTAATAATGTACTTAATGGTAAAATCCCAAATGATTTATTAGATACTATCACCGGGATAGGAATAATAAACGATGAATTACTCAGGATTGAGTATGGGATTGTTTCTTAAGAGATGGATATATTTCGTATTACAAAAGCTGAACATGCCGGCCTTGAAGGAATAGGTGGACTAATGGTTTCTGGCAGGTGGCATAATAAAGGTGAGAGGGTTGTATATTTTTCTGAAAACAGGTCACTCGCAGTTTTGGAATACCAGGTACATATTGGTGACAGGGTTTTGTTTCCTGCTAATCTGGTACTTTTGACCTTGTCAATTCCAGATGATATTCAAGTCCATGATATCGAAATCAAAAAACTTGCTAATAATTGGAAAGACAAATCTTTGCATACAAGACATCTTGGTTCTATTTTTTTAAAAGAAAATAAATTTCTTCTTCTCAGGGTACCTTCTGTTATTGTTCCTGGTGAATTTAATTTTTTATATAATCCTATGCACCCAGATGCAAAACGTTGTAAACAAAAAACCGAACCTTTTATTTTTGATGAAAGAATTAAATAAATCTGCAATTCCATTTAAGAAAATTTCAATCAGTACAGGCTTAAGTTGAAACTTCTTTCAATTAATCTTATCATTTCTTTATTTAAACCACTTTTTTCAGCATATTTTTTCCAATTTGACACAACAGTTACAATCTTATCAATAATATCACCTGCGTGTTTAATATTCATTTCTTTCGCAACATGCAATAAATCTTTGCGATTAATTTCAGAACGTTTCCCATTAACAGACATCTGGTGTCTTCTTAGCCAGAAATTTTCAGGATTAAAAGCAAATATAAGATCATAAGCAGGTGAAAGTTTCCACTTTCCGTTCTTATCCATTAAAAAAGAAATGTTTTTAGTATGATCATCATTATTCATGGCAATTACATTAAAAACCATGCGAATAAATAACTGCTTAGCTTCTGTATAGGGCAACAGCATTCTTCTCATTACCTGAAATGCTTGTTCGTATGAATAAGCGTCAGGATTATTATAGTCATAATGAGCTATTGCACATAGTGATTGCATATGAAGTTTTTCATTTTTCTCCCTGTCAAATCTTTTGGTCATAAAATGGGCCCTTCCGCTTTCTTCCAGCAATTTGCATGGTTCGATGGTAATGCCACAATCCCTGGCCATTAAATAATATGCATATTCAATACGCCCATAACCTTTCGTTTCACCAAGTTCATTTTCTTTTACACCATCCAGTTTGATTATCCAGTGTGAAAATCCTTCCGGAACTTGAATATGGCCGGAACGGATTTCACCAGAATTTTCATTGTAGGTAATCACTGCCTTTGGCCTGGCTCCTCCTGCTGATGTTCCAATCCTTATGATACTGGTAATAGCTTGTTTCCCATCGTTGTGCAGGTTTGATTCCAAAGTGGTTCTTTCAGCTAAGATATTATCTACAAGCTGAACCATGTCTTCAATTTCAATATTGCTTTTAAATTTCTTTTCCGGGTACAGGACAGGTTCAAATTCCAGGGCACCCATGGCCCGGTCACAGGCATAACATAATCTTTCAACAGGATTAACGCTTGTTAAAGATTTGCCATATTTGGCAAGCCAGGCATTTAACATCTTGTTTCCAAAGCGATCAGGCAATGAATCAACAAGAAGTCCGGGTAATCCAAGAAAAGTTTTCCTTTCTAAATCAGGAAATGAAAAAATTCTCTGACCATTTCGTAAATCATCAATTGGCATAATTAATGGTGAAATGTCAAAATCAGTTTTTACAAATTCAGGATCGAATTCAAAAGTAGCAAAACCTTTATTATCATCCCATAGTACGTAACCAACAATTTTATTCCATAAATAAACCTTTGCTACCATGTTGACTTTTTAATGGTTTTATCTTCTTCATTTTTTTTATTCCTTGCACGTCTACGCTTTTCGTCTTGTTTTTTGGCAAGCATCATAGGACTTATAACAGGTTCATAAATAAATCCTTTTAACAGATCAAGTTTTTGTAGTGCTCTTAAAACCTGAATGATAGTTAATAGCGAAGCAGGTCTTCCATTTTCTATTTGACTTAAAAAACCTCGTCCGATACCTGATTCCAGGCTAAGTTTTTCCTGTGTAATATTTTTTTCAAGCCTTATGCGTTTGATTTCATTTCCAATCAATCGGACTATTGCCCGGTCACTCATTTCATATAAATTATTAATGTTCATTATATATTACATTAAATAACTTTTTTAACTATAATGTTTAATATATTGAACAAATATAGTAAATAATAATTAAAAAATACAATGCCATTATATACAGGAATGATGATTTAAGATTGGAACGTTATTATTTTAAATAACAACCAGTTTTACTATCAGTCTGACGGAGTAAAAAATCCGCATACATATACGATATATATAAAAAACTTTATTAGATTCTTCTTCTTGTTCATAAAACTATAGATCAGAGAATAATTACCTTAATTTGAAAAATATCAAAAATTATCGAACAATTAAATTTAGAAATCATATTGCTATTAGTAAATTTATAAGTTTCATACTTGTGAAAATGTGTCTTGCTAATAGAATTACCCCCAACGACCTGGCGGTATGAAATCCTTTAGATTGCGGGTTACTTTCCTGTCCAGATACACCGAACTTAATGCGTGACAGAACGCTTAAATAACTACTTAAATCCAAATGTTTTATATCACATATCATGGGCTGGCTATAGATTTTCATCCCTTGATTGATTAATTAAACTTATAAGAAACAAACAAATTCCTAAGGGTCTCCAAACCAGAGTCATGATCGTAAGATACCGAGATTTAAGTTGTAATCTCCATATATCAGTATTTAAGATAATTGCTGTAATTAAATTAAAAAGTATTGTCATTCCAAGAGAAAGGTTTGGCAACCACATTTTCTTTGTAATGTCTTCGACATGCTGTTCAAAGTAGCTATCAAATAAAAAATCTAAAGTAAATTGTATCAGATATAATACTATCAAAATCAAAGCGTATTTAGCAATTATCTTTGTTATCTTATTTTTATTTAACATGATCTTTAATTTTAGACAGTGAAAACTTCTCAATGAAATAGAACATTAATCCTAAAACGGGAACTAGACCTCCCAGAATTGAAATCAGAATGTAATTTGTTAACTCCTTGCGACAATCAAAAAAAAGTAGGATGCCAAATAATAAATTAATTATTATCCCAGGTGCATGCAACATTATCTTGAAAGCTAAATCAGCATTTTTGATATTAAGGACAAAAGCAAGAATTTTCAATTCATGTACATGTGCGAAAATAGAAAAATAAGTAGCAAGTATATTTAATATGAAAATTCCAACTAGTGCAAGACCAAATTTTAATATTTTCTTTTCAAATTCATTCATATCCAATTTATTTTCATAAGCTTACGCATAACGGCGACCCGGCGGTATGAAACGTTTGGGAGAGCGGGCTGCGTTCATATCCAACGTTGTAGAAAGTTGATGAGTGGCAGGGCGCTCGAATAACCACTTCACCCCAAATGTTTTATGAACGCATGTATGCCGTGCATTTTCAATCATTTTTATTTTTTTAAATATCTTTTATGTGAAGTTTCAAGAAATTCTTTTGCCGTTTTCAATTGACATTGAATATCTATTTTAATCTGTTCATTTACACTTTCATCTGGTGATGGCTTTGTCTTTATATTTACAAATCTACCAATCGTAAAGATCAATTCAATTATTGAAGTGTGCAATTGAAGATAGAATTGATCAGCCAAGTATTTTTTTCTTAAAAAGGCTAAAAGTAAAGGTCTCTTTTGTTTATGCAACTTTATAATATCCTCTGCTTTTATTATTGAGGTAACTATTCCTGAAGCCTTATCTGCTTCTTCCGGCACTTGATTTTCATCATTAAGATTTGAATTACATTCATTTGCTTTTTGTGCAAGTTGATTTAGAATTAGTCCGATTAATTGGTATCTAATACTTACAAATGTAGCAATCAGTGCTAAAGCCGCTATCAACACTCCAATAATGGAAATAAATATTGTTAATTGCTCACTTGTCAATGAAGTCATGGTTATTTAATTTTTTATTTTATATAATGTTTTCCACTCTAATCCATCTTTATCATGCTGAACCCAAAAGTCTTTTAGTTTTAATTCTTTTATTTTCCCATTTTCTGGGCCAAATTGATAATCTGTCATAAAATACAAATCATTTGTTGGAGATTTATTTAATCCAATATCAATAATTTTAGCAATCTCAATCTGATAATCCATTTTGAATTTAAATCTGAACTGTTGATTTGCTCCTGATTCTTCCTTATCCATATCTGGAATTGCAATTCCACCTGGTTCAAAGTACCAATCAATTATAAGTCCAGCGAAAAATCCATAATCTTTATTATTTTTCAAATCAGGATTACCTATATGAATCATTATTCCACTTTGGTTTTTCAGGAAGTTATTAAATAATCCGCGATGTCCAATTAATCGGTTCTCCTCAATTATAGCAACATCAAAATCATCTTGAATCAATCCAATTTTATTAGCACCGTTACTAACAATCTCTATTGATGGCATATTTTTATGGTATCGAGGTGTTTTTCTTCATGGCATACAACGTTTGATGGTAGCGTGTCGTGCGGGATTGCGAAGTGAAAACTTATCAGTTTACACCGACCTTTTTTTACGAGCCACAAACGTCCGCAACCCCCTAAAACCCGCATGCTCGCTACCATGTGTTACCGCACGTTTTGTTTTATCATTCCATTTATTAAATCTCGGTTTATACCTTTAGTCTTTGTAATTGTCCAACCATCATTATTTTCAATACTGGCATACCATGATTCTACATCGGCCTTATCAACTTTGTAAATCATTAAACTACCTTTTTGATTATTCTCAGAGTTGGCTGAAAACCAAACGAAAAGTCCGTTTTCAATTTTACCTTCAATCCTATTATTTAAGTTATCCGAACTACCTTTAATTGTGTGAATTGGTTTTTCAATTTGCTTATCTAATGTATCCTTTGTCCTATACAATCTATCAGACTTCACTCTATTTGGATGAAATGGTGGAACTGTAATTTTATCTTTCCAAAAATTTGTGAGTGCTACTTTGTCAGGATGCAAGGTTTCCTCAAAATGAATTATCCCTTTCCCAGAATAATTGAGCCATTTGTGGTCAAACCAATTATCAATCTTGACAACATTTACTAACTCTATATCATGAATTTGAATCAATGAATTTATAATTGTGCCAACAAGTCCAATGAAGTCAGATGAATCATTATCATCCATGTCAAGTTTAATATTTAGCTTAATCTCAGTCATTGCTGTGATTTTTTAAAATGTGCCGTAACACCCAAATATACTTACCTCCTGTCCAGAAGGTACATATATTTCGCGTGTAGCATTAATTTAAGTTTGGTTTCAAAGGTATTTTAGTGTTTAAAGTTAAACCCGAGTTTGACAGTTAACTCCATCATCACCCTCTGCAACCCCTATAAACACTGGGATGATTATTTGATTTTTCGAAAGTGTAGTGA
>JAFGPL010000260.1 GCA_016936215.1 Bacteroidales bacterium | reverse complement strand
CTTCCCCCCTGTTCACAACCCGTTGAGAACTATCCTGCTATAAAGCTTGACTTCTAAAAGTTATTTTGTAAATTGCCCATGCTTTTCTTTTACGGCACAATTGTTTATCTTAAAACACTTACCTGACTATGGGACAAATAATGGAAAACCATGATTTAACGTGCAATCTATACGCGAAATATATGTACTTTTTGGGTAGGAGGTACGTATATTTGGATGTTACCGCCAAGTGTAAAAAACGACACAGCAGACAATTTGCTACTTAAAGACACAAAAGGAAAAACTATAAAATGACAGCTCACGCACAAAACAACACATTTGCAAGCTCCGACACACAAGCCGATGCTTCAGCTTGCAAAAGAGTTGTTTTCTTGCCTACGCACCGTGCTGAAGACAAAAGGACTGCCCCAATTAAGAAACAGCCCTTTCAATTAACCAACTTTAGTCCATTTGGTGCCATGACAGCTTGGACAAGGAGGAAGGGTATCAGAATCGTCATCAAGTCTGATTACTTCTCCACATTTTACGCATTTGTAGCGACCCTTTCCGGGTTTTTCACCTGTAGTGTACATACAATTAAATTTAAAAGATTAACAACTTGTTCAACATTAATTGCTGAACGATTACTAATTACGCTTTTTTATAGGACCAACTTTAACTTTTTCGGTTACTGTTGTAGAAGGTCTACGTGTAGCTTCTCTCTCTGGGACAAATTGCCCTGTCCGTGCATCTCGCACTCTTGTCGATGTTTTACTCATGTCTTTTTAAATTTTAATTATAAATCTGTTATCAACTACTACTTAACCGAGCCTAATTTTTTTTCGTCATTGACGAAAAAAATAAATTACCAGTTAATTGAATTTTGAAAACACGTGTATGGATAATGACAAAGAAATATTACAGCATCTAAATTCCATAACAGATAGAGAATGGCTGGATGTTGTTGATAAATTAACTACGTATGTCCACTTTAAACTTAAAGGACGTACTTTGTTCGGTGCTCATTCCGAGCAAAATCTTGGGGGGAATCCCGTGGATTATTATGTTGATGAAGCAATAGGAAAGCTGTTTAGTTTAGAATGGAAATGGCAATTTGATAAATATTCTTTACTTGAACAGCTTCAAAGGGTAGTAGGTAGCATGATATCGACTAATGTAGAAAAGTTTAAAACTAAGAAGGGAAATATCACCTTAATGGAAGAAGATAAATTAATTTCAATGGAGAAGCCTGAAATTAATGATTACGATGTTGAATATTATGAGGTTTTTAAAAAAGCATTAGAAGAATGTTCAAAAGATGATGAGGATTTGCAGTTATATGTAATGGCTCTTGATGAATGTATATCATTTGAGGAGATGGTAACTGCAACAGGATTTGAAAAGAAAAAACTATACGTTCTTCAAAAGAAAATGACTCGGAGAGTAACAACATATTTAGAAACTAATAAAGAACTGATAAGATGAAAATAAAAGCTAATAATATTGATAAATTCTTTGAGTTGTCTAATGAAGCTTTTGAATCAGATAATGAATCAGTTTATAATGATTTAGGAGTTTCAAAGGATGAATATTTAGACAATAAACTTAAAATGATTAAGCGTTTAAAGTTGAAGTCTATAGCTCAATTGAATAAAGCAAAAAATGATAATCTTCTTGAAATTGCATTGAAAAAAGTGCAGAATATAATTGAATCAGCTAATGAAACTGTTAAGGAAGAACTAGAGAAGTTAATTCTTACTCGTTCTCCTCAATTTCAGTTTAGAAATATTGAAAAGTTAGAAGAGGAAGATTTAAAAGAGTTATTGAGCGACCTGGGCGTAATTGATATAATTGAAGATTTAGAAAAATTAGAAAATGGCAATTAATAATGGAGCAATTGCGGCACAAAGATTAATAAATGAATTTGGTATTGAAAATCCAAATGATTATACTATTGAGGAATTAATCCATGTAAGAGATATTATTCTTGAAGAAAAAAAAATATCAAATTCCGATGGTCGTATTGTTTTCGGTAAATCAAAAACAAAGATTTCTATAAATTCTGATATAAAATATATTGGGCGTAGGCGATTCACTTTAGCTCATGAACTTGGTCATTTTGAATTGCATCATAATCTAAATACCCATTTAGAAGATAATGCTTTAACTTTAGATTACTTTAAAAATGGTGGTCAGGAATACGAAGCAAATCAATTTGCTACAGAGTTACTTATGCCAAGTAAATCCTTTATTGCTTATACTCAAGGAAAAAAGTTTTCACCAGAATTACTCAGAGATATTACTGAACATTTTGAAACTAGCATTACTTCTGCGACTTTTAGATACTTAGAGCTAGGACAGCATCCGATTTTTCTATTTCACTGTAGGGATAAAAAAGTAATTTATTGGAAAAACACCAATAACTATTATAGAAAAGTTAAGGATATTACGAAACTTCAACCACCCACCGATTCAGTAGCAATGGAATTTTTTAATGATGGGACTATTTATCGGAGAGGCGAATCTGCTCAAGAAATTGTTAAATCTACTTGGTTTGAAACTGGTGAAAATGATTCAGATGATGAGTATTTTGAATATGCAATTGTTACAAAAGATTATAATACCGTATTAAGTGTAGTATGGGAAAAATAAGATGAAATTAAGAAATCCTACGGGGTAGGCGCTCAAAGCTGCGATAGTTATGTTCCTTTAGCTCTTTTAGTATTAACATTAATTGGAATTAAATTTTTAACGAATTTGCTAAGATTAAAACAAAGAAAGGAGACAAATATGGAACATAAAAACAATGTCAAAATAAACTGGAAAACTGGACTGACTTCGTTGGTCGAAACTTTTTGGGCTATTGGAACATCTATCGCAGCAGCGGGTGTTGTGCAACCGCAAAGTCAAGCACATTGGCTAGTCGCACAAAAAGCCGACGCACGACCAAAACCAGCCAAAGAGCTTGCCTACCCCAACGCACGGCAGATAGATAAAGAGTAGCAAATTGATTGAAAGAATGATTGAAAACAAAGAACACCAGGCGGTAACATGGTATATAATTAAGTGCGGTTTCGGTGCTGATAATCAGGGTTTCTGCCCCGCTTCGGCTTCGGTGCTTTTCGATAGGAAAGCATCACGCAATCCGCCCCTAATCATACACGCGAACGTTATGTGGCATTTGAGTCACATGCAACTTTTATAAATTACCATTTATGTTTAATTCAACTTTTAAAATGAGACCGATTTTTGTTTTTCTCTGTTTATTAACCGTTTCTTGCAGTAACAAGCAAGATTTCTGGACAATGGAAAAAATATATGAAAAATGTAACGGTCAATATAAATCAGAATTTATTGCATCTCGAAAATCAAAATCATTAAATAAACTTGATTCATTAGAAATAAATTACTTGCATGAAAAGAGAATGTTCATTGATTGCAATGACTTATCTTATTTCAGTTTAATTAAAGGTAGACCTAATTGTTTTGTGATACGTTGTGAAAACACGGATTATTCTTGGTACAAATTACTTCAAATTGATAATGGTGATATAAGGGAATTATATACTCTTTCTAAGTATAACAAAAAGACAAAACGGTCACAAAACAACAATATTTCAATCGGAGGCGATCTTTCATCGGACTTTATGACAACTTATTTTAATAATAAGGTAGATTATCTCTTAAAAGAATCCTTGGATAGATCGAATCCATGGTCAGAATTAATAAGGTTTGATTCAATTTCTTGTAAGCCAAAAGAAATTCTAACCTTAAACAGAAATTACCGTCTTGATTCGTTCTACTATCATGTAAATTCAATAATTTCTGGAAATTATATTAGAACAAATTATTTAAAATCGAAACATCTGAATTCATATTGGAATGACCAGAAAGTAGAATCAGATTCAATATATTACGTTTCAAACTCTGGACTAATAAAGATCAGCAAAAAAGAATATACTCATGAATTTGATACATCTGCATATTGCTTCTATTTGTTGAATGATACAGTAGGTATATACAGATACATTCATGGCAATGATACATCTATAATTTATACAGATAGAAATGGAAATATACCCTATAATATAAATGATATTCAAGTTCTTGGAACAGGATGTGGTGGTGGTTTTTACGCTGACCTGGATGATAGAATAAATATTATAGATTCTAAAATGAAATTAAATGTGTTAGATAAAGCAAAGCATATCTTTGCAAGAAACAACATAAATTTTTTTGTTATCAGAAATAATGACTCAAGCGAAAAGGAGTTTGTTTTACTAGTAAATAAAAATGGCTATGTTTTCTCTTTATTGGAAATATATCATAAAATCAGTTCTATATATGGTTATTCATTAAGGTATTATAAAACAATATTAAAGGATAATAATATTAAGTTTCTAATAATTGACGAATTCAACCGTCGCGATCCACTTCTGGAGGGGAGTACCGAGACTGTAGTTACCTTCAATGAAAATGGTACTATTGTGAGAGAAAAAAAGATAATTAAAAAAATATAAACGCCACATAACAATATAGGATTTAACGCACAGTTGAGCCAAAAAAAGAGGCAGTAAGTTAGAGAACCTACTGCCTCAAAAAAAGATTTGTGAATTTGAGTACCTGCTCAATTGTGTTTTATCACAATTAAGCCCTGATATTCAATAAACTTCGAGCCACGAGCCACGAGAAACCCGAAAAACCCTTTTCCTTCCCTCATGGCCTAAAGCCTAAACACCTAATACCTAAGGCCCAAAGCCTAACACCTAAAGGCCTAAAGCCTTTCTCCCCCTCAGCCTTAGCCTTCCCCCAATACTTCTTCCCATCTTCTCATCTTCCCCTAAAGACCTAACACCTAACGCCTATCGCTTATCGCCTAACGCCTTTCTTCTCCTCAACCTTCCTCCCCCTCATACTCCAGTATCTCGTAGCCAAACTCCTGTGCTTTTCGCAGCGATTCTCCGGCGGGTTTTGCAAACTGGTCTGCCTGTAATACAACATCGGGGAATTCGATGACTTTCAGCATCGTCTGCAGCTTTTTAATAGAAATCATGTAGTCTTTCCATTCGGCATTAACAGCAAATTCGAGCGGCACATTCTGCAGGTCCTGCTCCAGTATAAAGGCAAATGCCAGTAACCCGTTGCCTGAATTTGCCACTACAATTTTCCAGAAAGCCGAGGGGATCCTTATTGTTACAGGCCCAGCCTGGTCTTTTCCGTGAAACAGGCGGTCATGATTGCGCAGTACCGGACCGGCAAACAGGCAGTATCTCTCGGCGCCGGCCTGCCTGAGGATATAGTTTTCGAGCTTGCCCCATACGCCCCTCAAGTTTGAGCGGTTAAAGTCTTTTACCTGTGGCGAACAATTGGTAACATGGTAGGTATCGCCGTTTGCCCTTTTTACCTCTTTGTAGGTATCACCCCAGCACACATCTTCGCGCCTTACGATATGTCCCTTGTCGAATGCGCCGCCGTCTTTGGTATAAAAAAGGTCGGGTAACTGCTGGTTCTGGGGTATACGCGGATCCGTAAGCCATTTTTCGGTATCATTGTCACCAAACCCTCCAAGTCCCTTACGGGTGTAATCTTTGTTGGGTTCAGGCCGCTTCTTCAGGGGGCTGGCATCAACATTCGATGCGCACAACAATGCCAGGCGGCGTTTTTTATGCATCACAACAGAGAAATGTTCGTACGGGATGAATATTGAACCATCATCAAGCTTTGCCAGGTCGCCCTGTTTTTTAATACCGGGCAGGGGCACGTCTGTTCCCAGGTAACCGGTAAGGTACCCTTTTCTGTTATCATAGTCAGTGTCAACATCGGGTATACGCAGTTTTTCAAATGTACCCGCGACCGACCCGCCAGCAGGCGCTTGAGGAGTGGCGCATGGTTGCTGCTGAGGATTGCCTACCGTAATGGTAACCGTTAACTGTCCATTGGGATTTTGAATAACCTGCGGCTGATTGACAACAGGTTGTGAAAATGCTGAAGAAGCCGCTTCAGGGTGGATGTTGGTTACCGGTACCGGTATTTCGCCCGAAGACACCCTGAAAAACTCTTCAATAAAAGGGCTGTTGGGAGAATTTGCTTCCAGGTACTGGATAATACGGCTGGCACGTATGCCTTCATTAGCAAGCCAGTCAATATCCCCGTCATCGGCATCGGCTCCGGCTATATTGCCGTTTTTTAACAACCAGTTTCCCTGGTCGTCAGTTTTCGGGACACCTGAATGGTGCAGCCCGACAAGTTGCCAGGAATCGTTGAACACGGGAGAGCCCGATGAACCCTGCGCGGTATCGGAATGGTACAGAAGCACCCTTTCGCCAATGTCGAGCAAATCGTTCTCTCTTATGGCTGCCTGTTTCGGCTGGCCGGAAGGATGCTGGATGATGGAAACAAATTCGCCTTTGTTTATTTTTCCTTCAACCCTGAATATCCTGATAAAGCCAAAATCGACAAGGCTACCTGCCCCATACAACGGCCTTTCTGAAATGCACACCAAAGAAAAATCGAGCTCAACGTTGCTGAAAAAATACGACTGGGGTTCGAGTGCAAACCGGGTGACCAGTTTTGGGTTACCCATAAGGTCAAGTTCGTAGTTGAATTCTGCCAGTGCCAGCCCGGCCATCCGCTCGTCGGTAAGTACATGGTGATTGGTTAGCAACAGGTGCGGAGAAACCTTAAAGCCGGTACCATAACCTATTTCCCTGCCGGCATTGTCGCGCAGTATCAACCTGCATACAGCCCTTGAGGTATTAATGCCTTTCACCAGATAGTTGATGTCCACCAGGTCGTTGGTGCCTAAAATTCTTTCCAGGGCAGCAGGTGAGGGCTGAATGTCGGCTTCAGCAAGGCGCACACGCCGAAGATTCATCCTGTCATTATCTACAAGATCAGGGGGTATGGCGCCCTTTATCCTGTTTCTTAATTCGATGATCTTCTCCGGCGGTATTTTTTTTATCGTGGATTCTACCACTTGCCGGATAAATTCCTTTTTCATAGTAGTTGTTTTTAAAGTTTAATTGAATGGTAACCTGTTACAAGTGTGAAAAATGCTTAGTGCAATTTGCAATTACAACTGCGGATTAAGAATTGAATGGTAACAGTAAAATCTGCCGCGGGTGAAAAAAGAAGGATATTATCAAACTTTTAATTTCGTGCCTGCAAGTGTAACTGATTTATGTTCCTTCAGCGATTGCAACAAGACCTGCCGCCGGCATGGTTTGTATTTCATTGCTTCAACCCATTGTCCGTATTATAACTGTGTTGATCATATGAGGCTGTCTAAAAAGTAGCCCCCGACGCCATCCTTAATTTAGTTCAGGATCTCAATTAGCTGTTTACTAACCTCTTTGAGACTCCGAAACGTCTGCCCGCCGTTTCGCACTGGCAGGTGCGCCTGCCCGCCGAACTGCTATGGTAGGCGGGAGTTCGGAATGACTAAATAGCGACTTTTTTTACAGCCTCTAGTAATGAACCAAAATTAATGAAAAAAGATTGATAAAAAACGCTTTGTACGGAAGGGATTTTGCCCTGATGATTTGAATCTGAATTTAACTTATCAAAAAACTGTTATTTCAATGTTGTTTAATTAAGACCATCTATGTCCCTCTCCGGGAGAGGGGGGCAGCCTGCCTGACGTCAGACAGGGGAGAGGATATAAAAATAATCAACTTAACTAAACAACATTGAGTGATATTTCCTGACCGGTTTATCCCATGCTGTTGATTACCAGGCATACAGGTTAGGTTCAATGGGTATAAGTATCTTCATAACTCAGGCTGAATTCATCATTTTTCATCATGATATAATAATTGCCTGAACTCCTGTTATCTTTTAATCTTATCTCAAATTCACCACTAACCAGTTTATTAACAGTGTCAAGTTCATTTATAATGAAATAGCTTTCATCAGGATTTGATGTTTTTTCATAGCTCAATGCTACGCAATCTCCACTTACAACAAATGACAGCCTGGCAACGCAATCCCTCCGTCTTTCACCAATTATGAATTTATCCTTCCCGAAGGATATATTCAGGGCCTCCTCCTGATAATAGACCGGGGCTTCCATGGCGCCGGATAATGTAATTTTGTTGTTCATTTTATTAAAGTATCCCCATACTTTGGAAGCTATCCAGGGTTCATTTTCTTTATCCGCTTTGAATACAAAAGCTGATGCTTTTCTCTCAGGTAACACACCATTATCTTCTTTTTCACAGGATGACAGGAGAATGACAATTATAAAAATTCCGGATATTATCAGCGGTGGGTGAATATAAAATATAAAAATAATGGCGTTGCATAAAATAAAAAAGGGTAAATACTTGCTTTACCCTTTGAATTTATTGGTGGGCACTGTTGGATTATGAGCAAAGCTCATGAGAAAGTTCGAACCAACGACCCTCCCGGCTTATCAGCCGGGATGCCCTGAACCATTGTTGCATTAATATTTCAGGCTGGTTTCTTTTGCAGCAATTCTTCTATCCTTTTCCGGCTCTTCCAGGATTTTACTTCCCTTTCTCTTTGATATGCTTCTTCTTTGGTGGCATAGGTTTCTGTGCACACTATCCCCCAATCAGACCAACCCCCTGTATAACCTTTATGTTCACTGTTGTGCCTGCGTAAACGACCGGGTAGGTCTCTCGTGTGGCCTGTATAATATTTATCGGCGTTGGGTGAATATAAAATATAAAAATAATGGTGCTGCATAAAATAAAAAAGGGTAAATACTTGCTTTACCCTTTGAATTTATTGGTGGGCACTGTTGGATTCGAACCAACGACCCCCTGCTTGTAAGGCATGAGAAAATAGCTTTATTTGATTTTATATTGTTTCTATTTGCTTTATTAATCAATAAGTTATATTTTTGTGGCTTCGTAATGTTTCGCATTTTTTTATCAAATGTTCAAACTATGTTCAAACCGGGATTAAAATTTAACTATCATGGCAACAACAATTAAGCTTGAATTATTCAAAAGTAAAATCTTAAAAGATGGTTCAAATCCTATTATGATTAGGATTACTCAAATGAGAAGAAATAAGTACATAAATACAGGTTTTTCGGCCTTCCCGGATGAATGGGACAGCCCGGCACAGACTTTTACAAATAGATACAAAAGGAATCACAGACTTACTGACCCTCAGTTTGATATGATTAAGAACGCATTAGCTGAGAAGCTAAACAGCGCAAATACTGATAAAATTGAATTGCAAAAGAAGAAAAAACAGGTAAATGTTGATGAACTTACCAGTAAGATTAAAAACATACAGAAACAGGTTGATTTCTATTCTTATTCGCAAGGTATAATTGATAATAACCGAAAGTCTGGTAAGGTTGGAAATGCAGCGGTTTATGAGATGGTTAAAAGCTTGGTTAAAACATTTATGAAAGATGGTAAAAAGACCGAAAAGCCTTTACTATTAACTGATATAACTTTCAAATGGTTGAAAGACTTTGAAACATGGCATCTATCAAAAGGAAATACAATTAACTCATTATCGGTTTACATGCGTACAATCCGGGCGGTATTTAACCGTGCAATATCTGAAAACCTGATAAGCCGTGACCTTTACCCCTTCGGAAATGGCAGGTATAAGATCAGTAACTCACCAACGCAAAAAAGAGCCATTGCAAAGGCTGATATTGAAAAGATAAGAAATACTGATTTCCCTGAAAATTCGTCCCTCTGGCACACGAAAAACTATTTCCTTTTCTCTTTCTATTGCAGGGGCATGAATTGGGTTGATATGGCCAATTTAAGGCTTAAAAACGTGATAAATGGCCGGATTGAGTATATCCGTATCAAAACTATGCGTAAAAGTGGAAAATCATTCAGCATTAAGATAACAGGGCAAATGGAATCAATCCTAAACTGGTATTGCACCGGTAAAGAGCCGAATGATTACATTTTCCCGATTGTTCAACGGCCAAACGACCCGGAACTGGCCAGAAATGATATTAAAAACGGACTGAAAACATTCAATAAATACCTTCGCCAAATAGCAAAGATTTGCGGAATACAAGGAAATTTGACCAGTTATGTAGCCCGGCATAGTTGGGGTACTATCGCAAAGAAAATGGGTGTGGATATTGCGACCATTTCCGATGGATATGGCCATGCAGATATGCAGGTCACGCAAACATATTTGGATAGCATCGAGAATGAAGAAATAGACAAGGCGAATGCATTGATAACCGGATGATATAAAAGTTGTAAGAATTGAGAATAACCGATATATATTATTAATCAATAAATTACAAGGGTTTTTTGTTTTTATCACACAGTTTTACTCACAAACTGAATTATGATTTCCAAGTTTTGCTGCGGTATCTTTAGGTTTCGATTTTAGGACTTTATTTATTTTTTTCTTTGCTTCATCTGATACTTTGCCTTCTAAAACCTCTCTTTTCAATACTTCCAGTTCGATAACCTGTTTTATTTCATCACAATTTACTTTAACTTCCGGTACAACTTTTTTCATTAACTTCCGAATTGAATCAATAATCGGTTCAGTTAAAATCAATTGTCCAAGAAAGAACCTGCTTAATACCTGTTTCTGTATATGGAAATCTTCTAATAATGATTTGCCAAGACTTTCTTTGCAAACATAGAAAAGCAATTCAATATCACTTGCCTTTTTAGCATTTAATTGAGTAAAGTCAAAATCATACACCAATTCCTGACTAATAGGTTTACCGAAAATGATTTTAAATACCTTCCAAACACTGCCATTAGTTAGAATAATCCATTCAACACCAGAATTAGCACCATAATTTACTGCCTGAGAAATATGATCTTCTTTCAGGTCAAGACCGGCAGCTTTAACCTCAATAATAAACCTTACTTTATTATCAATTTTGATTGCCAAATCACAGAACGTTTTCTTTACCGCTTGCTCAGAAGTAATTTCAGAAAACTTATCATAGCCAAATATTTCGGCTAAAATATCTGTAATAATAATTACAGTATCAGATTCATTGATGTCTTTGGCTTTTGCAGCTTTTACAATACTTTGAAATTTCTTTAGGCCAGAAATCAATCTGCTTTGGACTTTTGCGGGTACGGTTGTCATAATTTTTATTTTAGGATTTTTAAAAGTACAATATTTCTGAAACTTATTCCAAAAATAATTTTGAACAAGTTAATCCTTATTAACTAACAGTAATAAATTGCCCCTAATCACATAAATAGTTTTTTTAATAATTATTCAAAACCATTTTTAATACCTGACAGCTTGACAGGATTTACAGGCCAAATTAAGCCATTTAGGAAGGTAGTTAGATACCACCGCCCCTGAGATCGTTCATTAAATCGCTTTAAAATGCGTTGTTTATTTCAATGTTTCTGAAAACAGGCCGGAATAGCTGTTATTACTGACTTTTTGTTAATTTTGGCCTTTATGAGAAAAATACTGATTGATTTATTCCTGCTGTTTGCACCTGATTATGCAGATGAAACAGATAAAATTAAAAACTGGCATCTTGTGGCCTTTTTTGTGGTATTGGGTATTGGAATATATCTTGTAAGTTTATCATTTTAATGCTCCGGTTCCTGT
>JAFGPL010000259.1 GCA_016936215.1 Bacteroidales bacterium | reverse complement strand
CGGAATAATAAATATTGACCCGGAACTAAAAGCCGGGAGCTATATCCTTTTGGTTGAACACCCCGAAGGAACATTCGCGGAACACATTGTGATACAATAAATAGCATTTGGTATTTTGAATTGGTTAAGAGGTTGTGTAAAAAGTCAATAAGTTACATCATTGCGAGGGAGGCACGTCCGAAGTAATCTCCTGAATAAGAGAAGATTGTCTGCCTGGATGTACTAGTCAGACAGGCCTGCCTGACTTGGCAGACAGGCTTCACCCCGATAAATCGGGATTCGCAATGACGGTTTCAAAATAATCGACTTTTTACACAGCCTCTTTAGTTTTGTATGAAAATACAGAATTGCAGGCTTCATAAAGTATAAAACAGAATCAAACCTCACTTCTAAATACCATAAAAAACATATGTCTTTCCCTTTTCAGTATAGAAATCGTATTCTATAACAGGTCTTGTCCCGACACCTTTCAGACTGGCCGATGAAGAAATTAGAGGTTGCTTTATTACAGGGGTTTGATAAAAAATATTCGGATTTTCACCGGAAGCTTTAGCCAATATATTCTTCGCATCAGGCTTAATATCGTGGTGTAACCTTAACCTGCAATTACCACCGTTTTTTGATAATATTGATAACCTTGAAATACGGGAACCTTTCCACTCAATGTCAACCTGAAACCCACCTCGTGCCATAAGGCCCTTTACACTGCCATCGGGCCAGATTTCGGGCAAGGCGGGTAAAATATGGATTGCGCCATCGTGGCTTTGCAAAAACATTTCGGCAATACCGGCAGTACATCCGAAATTTCCGTCAATCTGAAAAGGAGGGTGTGCATCAAGCATGTTGGGGTAAGTACCTCCATGTCCCCGTTCTTCATAAACAATGTTCAACTGGTCGGTCAACAATTTATATGCATGGTTGCCATCGAGTAACCTGGCCCAGAGACATACTTTCCATCCCATGCTCCATCCTGTGGAGGCATCACCCCTGAAAAGTAATGAGTTCCTGGCAGCTTCAAACAGTTCAGGTGTGCGGTAAGGTGAAACCTGGTTGCCGGGGTATAACCCGTATAGGTGTGAAACATGGCGGTGCTTATCATCAGGGTTGTCCCAGTCATAAAGCCATTCCTGTAACTGGCCATGTTTTCCAACCTGCATTGGGGGAAGTTTTGGTAAAAGTACCTTTAATGTATCTGCAAAATAAAAATCTACACCCAGAATTTCAGAAGCCCTGACAACATTGTTAAAAAGATCGAATAACAACTGGTTATCCATGGTGGCACCTGCTGTCACAGATACTCCTTCGCGGTAAGAGTTTTCGGGTGATATCGACGGACACACCACCAGCCATTTGTTTACAGGTTCTTCCTGCAGTGCATCTGTAAAATATAGTGCAGCACCTTTCATTACCGGGTAATATTCTTTTAAGAATGCAGTATCGCCGGTATAAAGAAAATGCTGCCAGATATGCTGAGAAAGCCACGCATTGCTTAGCGGCCACAATCCGTAGAATGCCATATCCACAGGTCCTGTGACTCTCCAGATATCTGTGTTATGATGTGAAACCCATCCCCTTGCCCCGTATATTTCCCGTGCAGCTTCCTGTCCAGTAACCGAAAGGTCTTTGAGCATCTTAAACAAAGGATCGTGTAGTTCGGAAAGATTGGTTACCTCCGCCGGCCAGTAATTCATTTCGGTATTGATATTCACGGTGTATTTGCTGTCCCACGGAGGATTTATTTTTCCGTTCCAGATACCCTGAAGATTGGCAGGTTGCGTACCCGGCTGCGAAGATGAAATAAGAAGATACCGGCCAAACTGAAAATAAAGCGCGGCAAGCTGCGGATCGTTGCCCGATGCAAACTGCTTTATTCTTGTATCTGTGGTGTTTTTTACCGAATCTGTGCTTCCGAGGTCAAGCTTCATACGGTCGAAAAAACGCTTATAGTATGCAGTGTGTTCTTGCTTTGCCGTGACATAATCTTTTAAAACCGCATCAGTAAGGTACCGGGCAGCCTTTTTTTCAGCATCGGCAGAAATATCATTATAATTCTTAAAATTGGTGGCCATTGAAACATATATGGTCAGTTCATCCGCGCTGGTTACTGTAATCACGGTATCAGAAATACCAATGGAACCATTTTTTATCACAGGCTTTACATGCGCATTAAACTTCACCTTTCCTTCCATCCCTTCGTGATCGCCGGTAATACCTGATAGCTGAATTATTCCGTCAATGATTTTTGTGCTATGCTTTTGTTCACTTCCTATGGCAAGATTACAACTAATATTCCCCGGTTTGTCGGCTGTAAACCTTGCCACAATTACCTGGTCGGTAAATGACGAAAAAAATTCACGTCTGTAGGTTACCCCCTCAAACTCATATTGCATTGAAGCAATGGCATTGCTGATATCCAGGTCGCGATAATAGTTTTTTACATTTACATGGCCGGGAAAAGTAATATAAAGATCGCCTACCGGTTGATAGGGCATACCTTTCTGTGCCGACACAATATGCTCGTTCGCAATTTCCTGGGCTTCTTCGTACTTTTCTTCAAAAATCAACTTCCTGATAACGGGAATATATTTGGCACACTGGTCGTTAACATTGCTGTGTGGTGCACCGGCCCATACGGTTTCTTCATTCAGTTGTAACCTTTCTTCGGCAGGATTGCCAAAGAGCATTGCCCCAATCCTGCCGTTGCCAATAGGCAGCGCTTCGTTCCAGGTAGCGGCGGGTTTATCATACCAGAGTTTAAGGGATTCACCTGGTTTGGTACCATTACAGGATAAAAAAGCCATCGCAATGGATAAAAGCTTAATGTATTTGAATTGGATCATGGTAAATGTTTGGTTTTATAAATTAATAATTACTCAGATATTTCTTTTCTGATAAAGTTAACCAGTTTAATAAAAAAATAAAACCCCGGCGCAACCTCTATGGGACAAATATCATCATTATCTCAAAAGTAAAGCATTATGAAAAAACTTTCATTCATTTTGCTGCTGGTATTTTTAGCCTCTTGCGAAAAACAGGGGACTGGCCCGCAGAACCTTGAAGATTTCCTGTCCGACAGGATGATAATCGAAATTATAACCAATCCTTCCGGTAATACAGTCTTTTTCCTTTCGGCTATAATTGATGAAAATGCACCTCCCTATATTTGCAGTTTGCCGCTTATTTACCAGTTGTCGTGTACAGACAGTAAAAAAGCCATCTATTTTGAGAACCTCCATGGTATTTACCGGATTGCAGCGGATGACGCGAACAATATTTATGCATGCCAGGGATCAAAACTGATTAAATTTTTGCCGTCGCACGACAGCATGACTATAAAGCAGATTTCTTCCGGGTTCAGTTGCCTTGACATAGATGTAACGGGAAATATATGGGCAGGAACCTGGAATGAAGGGTTATACATGTATTCAGGAAATAATTGGTTACAATATACTGCTGCAAACTCTTTGCTCCCCGAAGGAAACGTTTCTGATATCTGCTGCAGTAATGAACATGTTACATGGGCGCTGGTTACAAATGAGCAAAGTTATATCGTTCGAATAACCGATGGCAATTGGAATGTATTTCAGTATGATGAACAAACCGGTGAGGACTATATTTATTTAAGCTCTTTTACGGCAGATAAACATGGCAACGCTTATATTTCTTACACGCAAAGCGGCACCTCTTACCTCAAGCGGGTTGATGAAAATGGCATATCCGAAATTCAGCTTCCAACGCTTATCCGGAATAAAAACCTTACCAGCCTTAATTTTGATTCGGAAGACAATTTGTATTTTGTCAATAACAATCAGGATTTCAGTGAGATATGGTGTAGCAAAAACAATGGATGGGAACAGGTCCATACAGACAATTCCATCAATTATATCCATGATATTGAATTTGATAGCGCTGGTTACCTATGGATTGGCACCGGCAAAGGGGCATTTAAAATTATACCATAAAAGTATTGTATACAGGACGGCAGCTTTATAAAAGCCCGATTATCAAACCACAAGCAATGGAAATTCCAAAGCTCAGCATTGTGCCGATAAGCACGTATTCGGTTTTTATGGTGTCGTCATCTTTAAAACGCAGGATTGATTTTGCTGCAATTAAAAAACCAACTGCCTCAAATTGATTGATAAGGATAAAGGTAAGCACCAGCCAGCGTTCGGTAATCCCTATTAACTTACCGGCATTCGGCAGGTCATCCGTTGACGCTTCTTTCTTTTTAATCTGAATATCAAAAAAATACAAGACCTCTTTAATTATTATATTGGCAGGTTTCGTGCATAACAGGTAAGCTGCCGCTATTGCCAGTAACCGTATATCCATGGGAAACCGGAAAATTGGTTTTATCCCGATAACCCTGTCAAATAATATCACTACGAAGGTTATGGTTACCATATGCACTACCTGGTCAATCAGAAATGCGTATTTCCGAAAAGTATTGCTTTCGAGAAGGGATACCTTTAAACCGTCTGCAAGAAAATGAAAAAACGCAATTGTGAATGCTGCCAAAACAAAACCCGGCTGAAATGATAAGACCCACGATAATGTAAAAACAATAAGAATATGCCATTTAAGAAACGGACTTTTAAAACCCAGCCTGTTTTTGTCCGTAGCCAGTATATCCGACTGAAATGTATAGTCGGTAAGTAAATGTGCAATTAACTGCAGTACCAATAATTGCTCTAAATTCATTGTAAATGGTTTTGTATAACCTGGTTAAAACGCTTCACTGCTTTTTCAACAGCATTCCAGCCCATGCCTGTTGAATGCTGGTTAACAGCCGATTGCGCTATTGAAAGCTTCTTTGAAATAGCTTCTTCGGTATAGCTTCTCAATTTATAATAGAGTATTTCGCACTGGCGTGGTGTTGCTTTTGATATCAGGGTGTCAATAAGGCTTATTAAGGGTTCAAGCTCATTGTTCAACTCATCGTACTTTGAAATAAAAAACAGCGAATTCCTGATTGTTATCCTTTCTTTGTTATAGGTTGCTTCTTCATTTATTTTACGCCCCGACAAATAGATGGCCTCCCCGTCTATAATCCCCCGGCTTGCATCGAACCTGCCCAATTCACCAAAACCAATGGCAACACGTATGCCATATGTTCTGAACAGCCTGAAACGTTTGTTCCTGGTGTCTTTCAGCTTTTCATTATCAGAAAACGACTTTACATAGCTTTTTATCAGCAATGCCACGAGCAGTGCATTTTGCGGTGCAGTAACAACGCATTCCAGGTAATCCCCTTTAAGCAAGCGTCCGTATAAAATATATTCCCGGTTGATTTCCGCGATCAGTTCATTAAGCTTTTGTTCAATATAATCCCTGCCATCATTGCTAAGGCCTGTTGAGGCAATTATATCCCCTGAAATTACCGCCTGGTCCATAATGATAATTTTTACAAATATATTTAATTATCAGTAAAAATACTTATATCTTTATTTTATAAGCTATAATACTTATAATATTTATATATAAGATTTATAGCTTATGGAAAACTTTTCAACAAAGAAAATGATGCGTTTCACAACAAATATTTGGAAAAAAAGTATAATTTTATATCCTATTATTTTAATAGGATTGATAGTTTATATAATTTTAAAACAAAAAATCATGAAAACAATACAAAATATATTCATTGCAGCATTGTTGACGGTATACGGATTTACCTTGCAAGCACAGCAAAGCTACAGGATTGTACCGGAAAAAAGCACTTTAAAAGTCACGGGAACCTCTTCATTACATGATTGGGAAATGAGCGTGGAAAAGTTTAAATGCGAACTGGCAGTTATAACCGGAAATCCTTCAATTATCATTGAAAAAGCACACTTTACCGGAATGGCATCAAGTGTTGCTTCGCATAGTTCGATTATGGATAAAAAAGCCAGGGAAGCGCTTGGTGCAGATAAACATCCGGAAATAAAATTCACACTTTCCAATTCATTAAAAATACCAGAAGGAAGTGAATCATTTAAAGGCAATGCAACAGGTGAATTAACCATAGCCGGTAAGACAAAAACTGTCACCGTTCCTTTCAGTGGTAAAATAAATGCCGGAAACCAACTGGAAATAAGCGGTGCAAAAGTCATTGACATGACCACCTTTGGAATAGACCCGCCAACAGCAATGCTTGGCTCACTAAAGACAGGAAAAGATGTAAAAATAACTTTTACAATAAACCTGCAATCTGAAGAAAAATTTGCGGACAAATAGTTTAACAAACATAATAATAATCACATGAGAACCATATCCATATTAAGTATCATTGTATTTTCTTTATTTTCAATCAACATTTTTTCTCAAAATTTTGAAGAACAACAACTTACTGGAAATGAATTTGAAAAAATACATGTAAAGGTGGGTGGAGATTTTGCACTTCAATACCAGTTACTGGACCACCATGCAGACAGTACATTAATTCCCTTAGGCACAGGGTTCAATCTTCCGACAGCAAACCTGAACCTTAACGTTGACCTGGCAAGAGGGGTAAAACTCAACCTTGTTACATATCTTGCCTCGAGGCATCATAACGAAACCTGGGTCAAAGGCGGCGAGCTGATTTTTGATGAGCTACCGTTCATTAAATCGCCGGCAATAGACAAGCTGATGGATTATTTTACCCTTAGGGTAGGTAACAATGAACTGAATTACGGTGATGCACATTTCAGACGGTCTGATAACGGGAAAGTTACAAACAACCCGTTCGTGGGCAATTATGTAATGGATGCCTTCACCACGGCGCCTTTTCTTGAAGTTATGTACAGAAATAAAGACATTATTGCAATGGGCGCTGTTACTACAGGCAGCCTGAGACAAGACCTGGTGCGTTTGAGCGGATCAACCTATACCGAATATGATGCCCACAAAGAGCTTGGTTTTTACTGGAAGGGCGGAATTGACAAACAACTGAAAGAAGACTTAAGGGTAAGGCTGACCGTGTCGGGTTATCACACCCCTGAAAATAATCATAACAATACCTTGTACGGTGGCGACAGGACAGGTTCGAGATATTATCTCGTCATGAAAAGACAGACATTTTCCCCCAACGATGTTGATATAAAAAACAATCATACCACCGGGAGATGGTACCCGGGTACAAATACCAAAAATAACTCGTTTATGGTAAACCTTTTTGCACAGGCGGGAGGATTGGAAATATTCGGCACTTATGAATATGCCAAAGGGCTTTATGCTTCAGGAAGTGAATTTAAATTCAGCCAGATAGCCGGGGAAGGGCTTTACCGGTTTGGCGGGTCAAAGCAATTTTACGGAGGGGCAAGGTACAATCTCGTAACCGGAGACACAGATACTTCTGCCCCTGGTGAACAATCTGTAAGCAGGTTACAGGTTATTGCCGGATGGCACATACTCGAATCCACAGTAATGAAAATTGAGTACGTAACACAAAATTATAACGATTTCATTAATGAATATGGGGCAGATGCCGGTTTTAACGGCATTATGGTTGAAGCCGCGGTATCATTTTAATAATATCCGGGATGCTGAATGCTTTTTTACATATAGTGTTTTTCCTGGGCTTTTTAACCAGTTTGGTGATAAAAGCCCAGGATAATTACCTGGCGTATAATCCCGGTATCGCCTGCATGAATTATATCCATATTTCAGGCCGGAGCAATGTGAACCGGTTTGAATTCAGCATGGATTTTCCATCTTACGAAGCATTTATAGTAGCTCCATCGTTTTTAAGCATTGAAGAGCCGGGAAAGAATTATGATATAAACATCCCCGTAAAAAAATTCAAAACAAACAACAACCTTATTTACCAGGATTTTCTTGCTCTTTTGAAAGTAAATAAGCATCCTGAAATTGTTATCAGCATTGGATCGCGGCAGTTGAAAAGTTTTCGCAAGGATAAAAACCTAACCTATCAACCCATAAACATCACGCTCGCCGGGATTACCAAAGAATATCTCGTGGCATGCAACCTGAATATCTGCTCGGACAATACGATTTATGTTAATGGCCACAAAAAAATAAGGCTTAGCGATTTTCATCTCGACCCCCCTGAAAAATTCCAGGGATTAGTTAAAGTGAAAGACGAAGTAATGATTAATTTTGGATTTGTATTTTTGTACAAAGAAACATCCAAAACCAGGTAAAATTGAAATTCAGCACAAAAACAAGGTATGGGCTCAGGGCAATGATAGAGATAGCTTCAAATAGCTCTGATAATGGCGTATTACAAAAAGATATTGCTGATAATCAGCAGATTTCAAACAAATATCTCGACCATATCATCCATGCTTTAAAAGTTTCTGAACTTATTTATAAAAAAGGTAAAAAGGGAGGATATGCATTAAGCCGCGATGCTGAAAATATCACCATATATGATATTAACAATGCATTCGAACCCGGAATATGTGTTGTAGAATGCCTCAACAAAAGTTTTCATTGTTCAAGGGAAAACGGTTGTGAAGCAAAAGGTTTCTGGGGTAATCTCAATAATATGATTATCAATTACTTTAAATCAATAACACTGAAAGACCTTGTAGACAAAAAGGTTAATATTGACGCGTAATAAATCCCACACCAGTTCTTGCTTTGCCCGGTTTTAATGATGTTTTTACAACCCTGTTTTGTACTCAAATACCTTTTCGAGCCTGATGTCTGCAGATGATGCCCCTACAAGCACCTTAAAACTGCCAGTTTCAGCTTTCCATTGATGCTTAAGTTCATCCCAGAAAGAAAGGTCTTTTTCGGATAGCGTGAACTTTATTTTCTTGCTTTCACCAGGTTTCAAAAACACCTTTTCAAATCTTTTCAACTCTTTTTCGGGCCTTAATACAGACGATGCTTCATCTCTCAGGTAAAGCTGCGCTATCTCTGCCCCTTCTTTTTCGCCGGTATTCTTTAATGTAAATTCAACAATTAGTTCGCCGCCCTCGTTCAGCCCTTTATCAATAATTTTCAGCTTGCTGTAATCAAATTTTGTGTATGACAATCCAAACCCGAAAGGAAAGAGCGGACTGATATTCTGCGATTCATACCAGCGATAACCCACAAAGACACTTTCGTTATATTCAATGTCGTATACAGGAATGGTCATATCGTTGTCCTGTTTCCAGTCGGTATAAAAAGTTTTGCCTTCAGGAATATATGGATAACCCGGAGAATCTTCAAACTGTCTTTCGATGGTAATGGGCAGTTTTCCTGATGGGTTTACCTTGCCCGACAATATCTCTGCAAGCGCCCTGTTACCTGTCTGGCCGGGATACCATGCGTATATTATCGCCGCAATCTTATCGTACCATTCGGTCATTTGAATTCCGCTTCCGCTGTTAACAATAACAACTACATTCGGGTTAATCGCCGCATAATTAATAATCAGCGAATCAACCGAATCGGGCAATGCAAAAGGCCTGTCCCACCCTTCGTTATCGCTGGTGCCAATACTTAGCAATACAATGTCGGCTTCTTTTATCTCGCCGGTTGAAGGATTTTCACGATAATTTAGCTGCCCGCCAAATTCGTCCTGCAGTGCATGTAGCATATTAATCCGGTTATAACCTTCAACATACGCTGAACCTCCCCCTGCGGCATTTTTTTCAGCAAATTCACCTGTCAATAAAATCTTTTTAGCAGATTCTTTTTTTACCGGTAAAATCTTATTTGTGTTTTTCAACAGCACAATAGCTTCACGCGCCGTTTGCAAAGCTGTTTGTTCATGTTTTTCAAATTGATGAAGATAGCTTGTATCTTTTACCGGGCGGTCGAGCAGCCCCATGGCGATAAAGGTTGCAAGCTGATTTTTCACCATACGGTGTATATCTTCGGCTGATATTTTTCCTTCTTCAACCAGTTTTTTGGCATTTGTACGCACATACATTGACTCAAATTCCGGGGTATTATAGACCGTATTACCCGGATGCCCCGGCATATCGAGGTCGAGGCCGGCTTTTACGGCTTTGGCCGGGTCCCAGGCTGACCACCAGTCTGACATCACAAGCCATTTAAACCCAAGTTCATTTCGTAAGAGCCCATTGATTACAAAATCACTCTGACCGGCCCATTCGCCATTTACCTGGTTATAGGCAGTCATCACCGCCATGGCCCCTGCATCAATACCAGCTTTAAAAGCAGGAAGATAGATTTCGTGAAGGGTACGGTCGTCAACCACCGAATTCGACCTGCGACGGTGAAAATCGGTATTATTACATAAAAAATGCTTCAATGTGGCCATGGTACCGGTGCTTTGTACCCCTGTAACATAATTTTCGATCATTCTTGCAGCCAGGAAAGGGTCTTCGCCAAAATACTCAAAATTTCTGCCGTTTTGTGAAATGCGGTAAATATTCATGCCAGGGCCCAGCAACACTGCAATTCCCCCTGCCCTGCACTCTTCACCTATGCTTTTGGCATATTCATAAGCCAACTCTGTGTTCCATGTTGCCGCAAGGGCCAAAGGGCATGGAAAAGCCGTTGATTTTTCAAGCTGATTTTCAAGCTCATTCCTAATGTGAACACCCTGTGTAGCATCTGAAAAATAAAGCGCCGGTATGCCATATCGTTCATACCCTTTGGTAAAGAACATATTATGGCCGCCGGTCATTTCGATTTTTTCTTCAAGCGACATCTTCCTGAGGATGGTGTCGGCTCTGTACATTGCTTCCTCATAGAAAACCGGAGGTGTAAAAGGCTTAAATTCAGCGGTTTTCTTTCTTGCGGATTCTTTACATGAGAACGAGAAAAAAAAGGTAACTAAAATAAGAACAGTGGCAGCTCTCTTCATTTTTTTAATAGTTTTGGTTTCTTCAATCTAAAAATATTTTTATGACCTAATCATTTTTAACAGTAAACAACCCGGGTCAGCCTTTAAGCAGTGATAAATTGTCCGATATCAGTTTCACCCTTGCTTTAACAGACCCGCCTGTAGTAAAAGTGTCTTCGGGAGTATTCAATACATAATCCAGCAACCTGTCGGTTGTTGAAGTGGCAACATGCATCTTGGTATCGGAGGATGCATAATAAATATACACCTCGCCATTTGGCTTAACTATCCAGCCATTGCAGAAGAGCACATTCGACACATCACCTGTTCTTTCTTCTCCTTCGGGTGCCATAAAATAACCCCCTGGACAGGCAATCACCTTTGATGGGTCTTCGAGGTCTGTAAGAAACATATAAAGCACATAACGCAACCCGGCGGCACAACCCCTTACTCCATGCGCAAGGTGCAGCCATCCTTTTCTGGTCTTTAGCGGGGCAGGCCCCTGACCGTTTTTAACCTCTTTAATGGTATGGTATACTTTTTCCTCAATGATTTTTTCTTTTTTTATAACAGCATTTTCCATAGAATCAACGAGCGCCCATCCAATGCCACCACCAGAACCGGTATCAATGAAACCATCCTGCGGACGGGTGTACAATGCATATTTTCCTTTAACAAATTCCGGGTGCAGCACCACATTGCGCTGCTGGCTTTTGGTTTTCAGGTCGGGCAACCTCTCCCATGTTTTAAGGTTTTTGGTACGGACAATCCCCGCTGCGGCAACTGCAGAAGAGGTATCTCCCGTGGGGGCATCCGGGTCTTTTCGTTCTGAACAGAAAATCCCGTATATCCAACCGTCTTCATGCTGCGTAAGCCGCATGTCGTATACGTTCGCATCCGGGTTTTCGGTTTCGGGCAATGTTACCGGATAATCCCTGAATTTCCATTTGTCAATACCATTGGGGCTTTCGGCCACGGCAAAAAACGATTTACGGTCCCAGCCCTCAACCCTAACCACCATAAGAAATTTGCCGTTTAATAGTATTGCCCCGGCATTAAATGCTGCATTGATCCCGAGGCGTTGCTGAAAGTATGGGTTGGCTTCATAATTCAGGTCAAACCTCCAGAAAATGGGCGTATGCCCGGCCGTGAGAACGGGAAACTCATAACGAGAATAAATACCATTATAACCTTCTTTAATTTTCCGGTTTTTCCGGTTTATAAGCTTTTCATACTCTTTTAAAGCCTTGTTGTAACGCTTGTTGAATTTGCTGAATGAAGACATATATTTATTGTTTATTGTTTGTTTTCAAGGCTCAGGAATGATGTTTCTAAACTTTGGTTTCTCCTGAATGAGCTTTCTTATCAAAATAATTAATGTTCGGTTTATAATTTAAACTTTTGTCTTTTGTCTTTTGTCTTTTGTCTTTTCCTAAATGCCTATGGCCTAAAGCCTTTTTCAAATTCTCCCGGCATATCAATCATTTTAATCCTTCTGAGCACTTCGATGCAAGCACGGGAATTATGGTACGGGCATTTCCAGAATCCGGCTTTTCCTTCGTCGTAAGGTATTCCGTTCTTATCAACCCTCCAGAACCACTCCCCATTTTCATGATCAATAATAAATTTATCAATAAAATTCCATGATGACATAAAAAGAGCGAAATATTTTTTTTCGTCCGAAATTTGATAAGCATTCAGAAGGCCGACCATTGCTTCGGCTTGCGGCCACCAGTGTTTGTCGGAATCGAGATGTTTCGTGTCAAGGCTCAGTTCATTCATAAGCCCCCCGTCAGTATCAAGCCCTTCTGATGCAGCATTGGCTATTTTAAGTGAAAGAGCGGCAATCTCACCCATTACCGCTTCGTCATCCAGCACTTCTGCTGCTTCGTACAACAACCATGATGCTTCAATATCGTGGCCGTATGATATTAATTGTGACCTTACATACCAGTTTGCATCAAAAAAAAGATCGAGATGATAAGATTTGCTGTTTACAATGTGGTTCCTGAAATTATCAATCAGCATGATAAGCCTTGATCTAAGGGTGTCATTTTTCCATGCCCTGTATAGGCTTGTATAAGCTTCGAGCACATGCAGGTGTGTATTCATGGTTTTTTCCACGTTTTCTTCCTTTTCACTTAACCTCAAATCTTCAAGCAATCCCCATTTTTCAGAAAAAGCTTCAATATACCCACCATTCACCCGGTCAAAACTGTGCTTTTCGATAAGTTCAAAAATCTCAATTGATTTTTCCAGCACTTCAGGGTTTTTGGTTGCATGAAAATATTCTGTAAAAGCATAAATTGCAAAAGCCTGTGCATATATCTGTTTGCGGGTATTTACCGGATTTCCTTTGTAATCGAGCATCCAGAACACGCCACCGTTCTTCCTGTCAATAAAATGGCCCACAAGGTAATCATAAGCTACAGATGCGATTTTTTCGTATTTTTCTTCTTTATAGAAATTATAAGCTGTTGAGAAAGTCCACAAAATACGGGTATTAAGTATCACTCCCTTATCGGCAAAAGGCTGAGGTTTATTATTTGCACCTATCGTCCCGTAAAATCCACCATTGGCTTTATCAATTGCATTAATCTCCCAATAACTCAATATATTTCTTAGTTCCGAGTTTATTTCGGTGCTCAATGGATGTGAAATCATGGTTGTGTTCATTTTTTTTTAATCTGTATATCGCTGGCATAATTGTTATATAAATATGCAATCTCTTCTTTGATTTTAGCAGTTGAGCCGCTATGCCAGTCCCAACCCATGGCGCCGGCATAACCCTTTTGATAAAGATTTTCATAATTGCTGAAACCACCGCAATTTTTGCACCCCGGGAAAAATTCTGCCAGCACCACCGGTTTATCCCACCCCCAGTGACCGATTGGTTTTTCAAAAGGTGAAACCGACATCCAGTCGTAATGGTGAAGGGTATAAAAATCAAGTATTCCAAGCTGTTCACCGCCAGCCTCAATTAACCTTTCATCGGTATAATAATTATGAAAACTGTCGGCATCTGTCGCTGAGATCAAAGACCATGTGCCATTGGTGACTTTAAGTTCAGGTTTGGTTTTGTGAATTGCAGCAGCACATTTGTTAATAAACCGTTGTACATTTTTTATCGAAACATGATCATTAAACTCCCAACCGCCCCACTTTATATCATGGCACATGCCCTCGGGCTCGTTAAAAACTTCCCATGCAATAATCCCGGGATGATCTTTGAGCGAATCAACCATTGGTATCAAGGCATTACCTATGTATGTATCCATAATTGAATCAACCGTGAGTATACCCTTGTTCCGGTTATTTACCAGCGGCCCGTTTTTCTTCCTGAGCATATCAAACGACCAGAGACAGAGTATAAGCCCGATATTCTCGCTATATGCCAGGTCAAGGATATGGGAAAGATCGGCAATGGCATCAATACCCGGTCCTTTAACCACGCTGCTATCAAATTCAGGGGTATTTGTCCCATCGGTATGAAGCCAGAGGCGCATGCAGTTAGCGCCAAGGCTGTTCGCCTCGCTGAAGATATTTTTAAAACCATCAAAATCAGTTTCCCCGGGTCCGATATCTTTTGCAAAATCTATCCATGCAATGTTAGCCCCGTTAAGGAATACATGCCGGCCATTATAATCTATACGACCTGAAGGGTTTTCTGAATGACATGCAATTAAAGCCATCAGAATCATTAAAAAAACAAAGTTTTTCATCTTATAATTGATTTTTCTTCTCGCTAATTATTTTTCAAAAAAAGAGCGTGATCTCTTATTAAATTTAAAGTTGAAGTATCGGTATCAAAGACCGAGTTGAGTCCCTGAGGCTCCTGTGGCGGGTCGCCTGTATAGTCGGTACCTTTAATCCATTTGAAATCTGCACGGTGCGCCCTTCCTTCCCCACCCCATGTCCAGATATTTGTTCCGGCTATGGGTTTATTGTTTTTCACATCCTGTTCTATAAGCGAAAATAAAACATGGTAAAAGGTATCTCTAACTGTTACAGGCGACCCAGGCAGGTAATCTTCAAAATCGCGTCCTATGCCAAACTCCTCAAGCACAATGGGTTTATTCATCAGTTTGGCAAATTTTATATGCCTCAGGTAATAATCAGTTGCATTTTGCAATACACCCGGCAATGTGCCTTCAGGGTCATGGGCATTATACCAGCCCCAGTTTTTGGGCCATAGATGAAATGTAATATAATCAACTGAAGGCAGCGAATGTGAATTAAAAAAAACTGCGCTGTCTGAGAGGCTGCCGGCAAGTCCTTCGCTCCCTGTGGTTATGAGTTGATTGGGGGCGAGTTTGCGGATAAACCTGGCGGTAGTATCAATCCATTTATAAAAAACTCTTAGCCTTTCCGTCTCTTTCAACCCCTGCGGGTGAGGCCGTGGTTCATTGGCCAGTTCCCATGACATGATTACAGGGTCTTCTGAATAAAGCTTTCCGTTTATCGAATTCCTACGTGAAATTATCTCTTTCAGGTATCTGAAAAACATTTCGTTGGCATCCGCATTGTTGTAGAATTCAGCAGAATAGCGCATAAAACCGTGCCAATCGCCGCTTGCATCAGGATCGAGAACCGAATCACCGGTTGCCCAGCTTAAATACTGTGCCATACCACCCGACCACTGCCAGTAATTGTTGAGAACAAGCACTGCTTTCATATCGCGTTTCTGCATTTCATCAAGCAAAAAATCAAGACTTGTGAAAAGAAACCGGTTGTATTCACCGGGACTAACCTGAAATGCAGGATATACCGACATTTGCATGGATGATTCTTCTGAAGCAGCCATTACACGCAGATTATCAATACCATATGATTTTAAAAGGTCGAGTTCACGTACAAGCCGCTCTTTACCACCCGGAACCAAGTCAGCACCCAGGTATGCTCCATGCCAGAAATTGATGCCGGCAAAGCGGTAGGCTTCATCACCGATCATGAATATTGTGCCTTCAACTCTTACAAAATGGTCATTATCAATATTTTTCCTGCAACCTGTTGAAAACAAAACAACAATAATTAACCAGGAGATTACAATTCTCATAAAAATAATTTTTATTTCAATCAACAATAATATAAAAAAAATTGGTTTTTGTGGTCAACAAAAGGCACCGAAAAAGAATTTTTAAGGCTGCATGAAAAGATAAGCGCCGGAATGATTAAATTTGTCTGATTCTTTTCAATAATATGATAATAGTCTAAAATTCAGACTTGTATAACAGCTTAATCCCACAAAGCCACAAAGGACACAAAGAATTTACTTTAAGAACTTTGTGGCCTTGTGGGAAAATATTCAATCTCAACATTATAAATATAATTTACTAGGGTATTTACTTCTCGCCACTAAGTTGTATCTTTGTGTTCATGGAGTATCCGAGAGACCAAATGGAATTTGAGAAGAT
>JAFGPL010000258.1 GCA_016936215.1 Bacteroidales bacterium | reverse complement strand
CATGTTGAGACCTCGATAGTGCTAAACCACTATTTAATAATTAGTTGACACCTTAGTCAGCCTGAGCGAAGTCGAAGGCTATTACCAACGTGTCATTAGCAGCGGTAGCGAACTTAGCGAAGCCTGTCTGACTGGTTCATCCAGGCAGGCCTGTCTGACTGGTTCATCCAGGCAGGCGATCTCATATAATAAACATCTCATATTCAAAAATATAGATTACTCCTTTCAGTCGTGAGAAAAAGTTCTTCACTATCGTTCAGAATGACAAGAAAAACGACTTTTTAGACAGCTTCAGGCGGGGAGTCGAAGACAGTTTATGATTGACACAACACTATTATAAAATAAAAGAGGTTGTCTAAAAAGTCAGATTCTTGTCCCGTTTTGTCATTCTGAATATTAATGAGTCAGGAAAGAATTTAATTACCAATACAATAAAAATTATTCCCTTTGGTCATGAAAATAGTTCTTCGCTGCACTCAGGATGACAAAAGGTAGACTTTTGAGACAACCTCTTTCTCAATGTTTCTGCATGGCAATATACCAGCAGGATCAGGTGTAAAAACTATTCTTTATTGATCTTATAAACAGTATCGTTAATTCTTACGATGTAAATCCCTTTTTGCAGCGATTGTAAATTAATGCTTTTGTTAATGATTTTTTGTTCAAGCACAACCCTGCCTGAAAGGTCCGAAATCCTTACAACCGCATCTTTGTCAACCTGGTCTGAAACAGTCAGGTAATCCCTTACAGGGTTGGGATATACGAGTGATTTTTCCAGGGACTTGTCTTCTATTCCTGATGGGGCAGTCACTGTAAGCTTTCCTGTTACATAGTTGAATGCATATTTGTTGTCCTCAGCATTGTAAGGAACGATATCATATTGTCCGGGAACCGAAGATGTATTGGCACTGCATATAAGTTCAGGCGACTGGTCAAGAACACTTTCATCATCTCCATCCACAAATCCGCTATATGTAAGCGTAAATTCAGGATTTTCCTGTCCCTGGGGACGGGAAGCATTATCGGCAGTAACTGTCAGAACCGGTTTTTCCAATTGCAATTTTGGGCTTGCATCTAAGCTATACCAAAAGTCAGCACTAGCCACATTTTCATCTTCCACCCGGAAAATGAAAGTCTGGCTAAAATCTGTACCCGGTGTGGGTTTAACGCAGAATTCGTACTCTTTTCGCTGGTCCTGCTCGAATGAAACCAGGAATGCACCCTGCGCTTCACGAATGAGGCCGGCCTGGTTTGTACAGCTTACATTTGAACTTTTTAACCGGGTACTAACAGTTGCCCCGCCATTGGTAATGTTCTCAGACTCTGAGAAAACAAAAGCATTGGCGGCATTGTCTGTAACCTGATGCCAGACGGTATCTATAAGGCTGGCATAGTAAAGATAACAAACCTTACTAAACTCAGTTGCAGAACTATAGTGATAAAGCTCCAGCCTTAACCGGATGTTGCCTTCGTTTGATTGAGTTACTGCAACATTTTCATCGGCTTTCCAGGTAGCTGTTGCTTCTGTACCATTGTCGTTTCGCCACCGGTAATGTCCGTGTGAAGGTGTTGCCCAGATTTCATTTACTGTAAAAGCCAGTAAAACCATTGTTGAAAGTAGTAATCTTTTCATAATTCATTTAGATTTGATTGTGAATAAATTGGATAGTAATATAGTTATTGTAAATAATGCTGCCATTAATATAAACCAGTCGCCGTTACGCGCGTAAAACGATTGCGACCTAGACAAGTTGACATAACCTGAGGCCACGGTGGGTATATTTCCTTGTGATATGGCCTGTGTTTTACCGTTGGCGTGTATAATTCCGGAAATGCCGCGGTTACAGTTAACCACAATATCTTTGCCGGATTCTACAGCACGCATGCGTATATAAAAAAAATGATGCGTATACAACCTGCTGCCTTCAAACCAGGCATTATTCGATATCACGGTAAAAAACTGTGGCCGCAGGCGTATGGTTTTACGATAGGGTTGTTGCGATATAATCTCGTTGCATATCAGTATTCCTGCATTGCCAAAAGCTGTCCTGAGAAGGTTGTGCTCCTTCCCCGGGATAATATCGGATATGGCGCTTTTGTTGAAAAAAGGGATTTTTGCACCAGCAAACGGGTGTTCGAGAAACGATAAAAGCCTTACTTTGTCATACCGGCTTGTAATTGCGCCATCGGGTTCGATATAATATGCCGAATTGAATTTTTTATCTTTATAAAGTTCAGAGGGTGTAAAAATGCCGATAATATGAGCAGCTTTACTTGGCCAGGTTATGTGCAGGCATTTTGTTATCAGGTCATCGTCCATGGCAAGGTTCCAGGGTATGGCAGATTCACTCCAAACGATTAACTGTGGGTTTAGTCTGGCAGCCTGCTCGTTCAGGCTGAAATAAATGGCTGCCAGTGAGTCGCTGTTTTCGGGCAGCCAGCGTGTCCTGGCTTCTGTATTTTCACATATCAGTGCTACTTTAACCTTTTTCTTGCCGGCATTATCTGAGGGATTGCCTTTTATCAGTCCGAACAGCAGCAGGCATGATATTAACGCTGCCGGAAGCCAGGCAGATTTGTAAGATTTGTTGTTGATAATACAGGCAAACATTACGTTCACTGCAACAATTATAAATGTCAATCCCCATATTCCTGTCAGGGATGTAATTTGCAAAGGCACTGCCCATTTGCTTTGGGTAAAAGCCAATGGATAATTCACCCAGGGTATCCCTGTAAGAAGATGGACACGTACCCAGTCAACAATAACCCATAATGAAGCTGCAACCAGCGCGTTTAACCACCAGCCGTGTTTTGGTGTATTTTTTATACTTAGGATAATGAACAACTTTAATGACAGCCCGGTAACAGCGCCGAGAAAAAAAGAACATAATAGCCATAACGGGTACCCGATATAAGGCGCAGTTCCTGTGTACAAACGGAACGATGCAATCATCCATGAGAATAATATCAGCCCGGTAATAGTTCCTGCCATGAAGCCTTTTAAGAAAACACCCTTTGGTTGTTTTATCACAGTAAAAAACAAAGGGATGAGCATAACCCATGCCAGCCAGTGAACGATGTAAAGCAGGGATAAACCGGTAAGGGCCCCGGAGAGAATAACAAGAAAAATGCTGCCAATAAACTCTTTTCTGTTCTGAAACATTAAGCCTGGGTATGGTTTAGGTATGACTAAATTAGGTTAACGAAAAATAGAAACACATAAAAAATTGACCAAAGTTCAGTTTGTTTATATGAATATATATTTTTTTGCCCTGGAATTCTTTTTACCTGATTTAATGTTTTGCAATAAGATTTACTTTGTGAAGTAGAATTTACTTTTACAATTGCAGGAGAATTTTCTTTCAGGTGAAAAAATAGATATCCTGCATTCAGCAGTATAATTTTAACTGTTTTATACATATTTGGTTGGTTTAGATACATTTGATACGTAAATATTCAGGAAGGGTTACTTATTTTTATCAGGTGGTGTACCTGTCTATCATTAACATCAATTCATCAGCTTCTATCGGTTTGGAGATATAATCGTTACAGCCGGCTTCTATGGCTTTGTCCTTATCGCCCGAGAGGGCATGGGCGGTTTGCGCGATAATGGGGATTTGGCTGTTGAATTTTCGTATTTCGCGGGTTGCATCCAGTCCGTTCATCCCCGGCATTTTTATATCCATGAGCACCAGGGATACCGATGGATTCTCTCTCACGATTTTCACCGTGTCTTCTCCGTTAACAGCATGCAATAAGTTTAATCCTTCATTTTTAATAATAAACTCGAGGTATTCGTAACTTATTTCATCATCTTCGGCGAGCAATACGGTAATTTTGTCCTTTTTGCCAGTGAAAACAGGCGTAGCCGGGCTTTCACTTTCAGGTTGCTTGTGCAAAGGGTGATAAGGTATAGAAAAATAAAATGTACTGCCCTTATTGATTTCTGATTCAACCCATATCCTGCCTTTCATAATTTCGATGTATGCTTTTGCAATTGACAAGCCCAGTCCGCTCCCCTCATATTGCCGTGTCAGGCCCTGCTCGGCCTGGACAAAACGGTCGAAAATTGAATTTAATCTTTCCGGGGGAATGCCTATACCGGTGTCTTTAACATAGAAAACCAGTTCATCCCCTTTGATGTAGTTACCGAATTCTATGCCTCCTTCGTGGGTAAATTTCAACGCGTTTGAAAGCAGGTTCGAAAGAATGCCATCGAGTTTGTGTTTATCTGTTTTTACAAGAGATTGATTTCCGGTAACCGTATCTTTTCGTATAAATGATAAATGCTTTGCAAGTGCTTGTTGTTTGAAAAATTCGTAATGATAATTTAATGCTTCTGCAATATTGATTTCTGCATATTGTAATTCAACAAGCCCCGATTCTATCTTTGAAATTTCCATAATATCGTTTATGGTAGCAAGCAACCTTTGTCCGCTTTGGTTCACCACCTCAATAAATTTATCCCGCTGGTCGTCAGCAAGGTTAGGTCTTTGCAGCAGGTCGAGAAACCCTAGTATCCCGTTCATGGGGGTACGTATTTCGTGGCTGATGTTTGCCAGAAAAGCAAGTTTAAGGCGGTCGCTTTCTTCGGCTTTCTCTTTGGCATTTACCAGGTCCCGGATCATTTTTTTTCTTTGAAATGCAAATGAAAGCTCATGTGCAACCATTTCAAGCAACCGGGCGCTGTTTATATCATAGGCAGAAGGATTGGTATAACTTTGTACAACAAGCACGCCATATGCTTTTTCATTTTCCATAAGCGGTACGCCCAGCCAGCATTCTGCAGGTATACCTGTAAGCTCCATGTTGTGTTCATGGGCAAAAGTTATTCTTTCTTCTTTGGTCAACAGCAGGGTCATACCCGACCTGATGACATAGCCAGATAAAGAGTTTTTGACATCCCACTCCTCGATATCAAATTTCTCGTTTACGAAAATTACTTTTTTAAGGGTGTCTTTATCATGATTGTAAAGGGCTACATAAAAATTGGCAGTATCGAATAAGTTACTCAGTTTAAAGCGCACTTCGGTCAGCAGTTCCTCAATGGATTTGGCGCCTGCTGCAGCCCTGGCAATGTCATAAAGTATCTGCTGTATTTTTTCATTACGTTTGCGTTCGGTAATATCCCTGGCTATGCTTAAAATTGCCTTTTCTCCCTGGTAGGTTACGAGACTGGAGTATACCTCTACGGGGAATACTCTGCCGTATTTTGTTTTGTGTGATGTTTCAAAGATCTGTATCTTATCTTCGGGCATAAAATCAATAAGGGCTTTGATTTCTTCCCTGTGCAGGGAAATGTCAACCCCATAGAGGCCAATGCTGAGAAGTTCTTCTTTGCTGAAACCGAGTATTTCCACAGCTTTATTGTTTACATCAATCAGTTTGCCATCGAAGTCTATTACCCATACGGTCTCATTCATACCGTCAATAAGTTCGCGGTAATTTCGTTCACTTTCCCTAAGGGACTCTTCTGCTTTTTTACGCTCGGATATATCATTGATTACTGCAAAGAACACCTTGTCTTTTTCATATACCTGCAAATTAACATGTACTTCAACAGGATAAAGAGTGCCGTTTTTTCTTTTGTGTGTGGTTTGAAAAACCAGTTTTTTCTCCGATCCCCTTAACATGGGTTCAAGAAGTTGCCTGAATGATGCTTCTGTGAATTCGGGTTTAAGGTGCACAGGTGTGATTCTTTTTATCTCTTCCTCCGTAAAACCTGTATTTCTTAAGGCATAGGCATTTGCATATTCAAAAAGCAGCGTATCAGCGTTAAAAATATAGATTTCACTCAGGCTGTTATCGAGGATTACAGACAGTTTTAACCTTTCACTTTCGATGTTTTTACGGTCGGTAATATCATGTATAATAGAGTGGAGATATTCTTTACCCCCAATGAGTACTTTACTACTAAAAACTTCTACATCAACGATGTTGCCATTAGCTTTACGGTGCTTGAATTCGAAATGAGTATTCTTTAATAACCTGGCTTTTTCCATTTCCTTTTTAACCTTATCGGGGGGCAGGTTGTTGATTTGTGAAATATTCATTTGTTTAAGTTCGTCAATGCCCCAACCATAAAAACTTGCAGCGGCATCATTGGCATCAACGATATTGCCAGTGTCGGGATCAATAATAAACTTTACAGCGGCATGGTCGTGAAACAGGCTGCGGAACTTCTCTTCACTTACTTTCAGTTCATTTTCATATTGTATACGCTTTTCAATTTCCCGGTTGAGGTCTTCTATCAGGTTTATGGCGGCGTTGCGTGCTTTCTGAAGTTCTTCGACCGCAGTTTTCAATTCAAGGAAATCCCTGGTGTTCAATATATCAGACATACGAATTAATTTGAATTCAAATGTTAAGTTTTTCAACCTCACCGGGTGCTGTGTACTTTTTGGGCAGGTTAAGTTTCTCGAGCAGATCGTTTATTTCCTGTTTGAGTTCGATCATCCTGCTTTCCCTGCCCACCATCATCCTGTTGAACTTTTCAAGATTGTCCATCTGTTGTTTTAAGGCTGCTTCATTTTTTTTCAATTCCGAAATATCACGGGTCACCCCCTGAAAACCTACAGGTTTTCCGTTTTCATCCCTGATAAAAGAAACGTTTATTCCAATCCATATCCTGCTTCCATCTGCGCGGTAATGTTCCAGTTCGATTTGCCGCGAACGGTCGGGATTAGAATCGGGAAGCGATTCTTTTTCAAATTCTTCGGCAAGGATGGCCTGTATTTTTTGCAAAGACTCCGGCGGGAATTTTTCTTCCATTGTCCGTTTTATATGCGCTGCCGGTGGCTCACCCAATATTTTTTTCACCGCGGGGCTAACATATGTAGTTCTGAAATCTAAGTCGGTTGCCCATACCACATCGGAAATATTCTCAGTAAGCCGCTTGTACTTTTCTTCACTTTCGCGGAGTCGTTGTTCAAGCATCCTTTTTTCGGTTATATCCTGAAGAATGCAATGCAGTCTGTCAAAATTGCCGATATCTTTAAACCCCACACGGCCGTTTATCGAAAAGAGCCTTTGTTTCCCGCTGCTATGGGTTATTTCAAACTCGGCATAAACCACTTCTTCTTTCAATGATTCATCAATAAATTCGTTGAACCTGTTAGCAGAACCGGGTAAAAGAAAATCACCGAACCATCTGCCAACCACCTCTTCGGGTTTATATCCCAAAGCTTCAAGCCAGGCCTGGTTCACTTCAAGCAGTATACCTTTCCTGTCGAGTGACTGGTATCCAAGGGGAGCTTTTTCAAAAAGGCGTGCAAAACGTTCTTCACTCTCTTTAAGTGCCTTTTGCCTTGCCCTTGGCCCACTCTGGTCACTGAAGACCAATACCATACCGCTTATTTTACCATCCTCTGTGAGTATTGGTGCAGCGCTGTCAGAAACAGGTATTTCACTTCCGCTTCTTGATATGAGGTTGATATGATTTGACAGTATGATAGTTTTTCCTTCCTTCAGTACTTTCTTTGCAATATCTTCTTCCTTTTCATGTGTTTCTTCATTTACTGTCCTGAATACCTTTCCGAGTTTTTTTCCTTTGGTTTCCACCTCTTTCCATCCTGTCAGCTTTTCCGCCACGGGATTCATGTGGACAATATTACCTTCTGCATCTGTGGTTATCACCCCGTCGCCCATGCTGTAAAAAGTCGCCTTTAATTCTTCCTGTGTGTGGCGTAAGAGCGAGTTTTTAAGATAGAGTTCCTTATATATTTGCCTTTGCCTGAAATTGTGGATGAGGGCCATCGCTGTTAATGAGAAAAGAATCAGCAGTAACGCAACAACGGCAACTAAAAATGTCTTTTTATGCAATTCGCTGAATACTTCTTTGCTGTCAATTTCGGAAATCATGTACCACGGGGTATCCGGCACTTTTCTTATATCCGCGAGTACACTTATGCCACGATAATCAATTCCTTCTGTTTTGCCCTGGTATCCGGTTACAGCCTGCACGGCAGTTATATCGCGGTTACTTAAAGGAAATCCTGTATTGAACATGGAATTGTCACGGTGCCGCAAAGGGGTAATATATTTTACACTGTCTCCAATCCGGCTTACAAGGTATGTTTCGGCTGTGGCACTGGGAGTCGGGTATTGCCTGATCAACGGGAAAAGATATCCTTCAGGGTCTACCCTGAAAATCAATGCAGTTTTTATTTTCCCGGATATTTTCAGGATTGAGGCAATATCAAAATGTACATTATCGTGATGGCTGCAATAGTTAAAATCACCGAAAATGATTTCTCCCGATTCAAAGACCTCTTTATAATTATTCAACATGGCTGAATCGCTGAAGATAAAGCCAGTGTCAACGCTGAAGAGCACTTCGTTATGTTCGTTCAGCAGGAAGATATTTTCATACCTGTTGTGTGTCATTATTTGTTTCAGGTGGTTTCTGAACAAGAATTCAGCATTTTTTTTACCATTAATAATATCTGATGAAAATTGAATGTATGGATCATTAGAAGTGAAAAAGCTTATTTCAGACAGCCTTTCCTTACGCCACTGTGTAAGTTGGTTAATTTTTAATTCTGAAATGGTGTGCAGTTCATGATACTTTTCTTTCCTTATATCGGCTTTTTCTTTTTTAAACCTTAAGTATCCCAAAAAAATAATAGCGAGGCTAATAATGATGATTAGTCCGGATAAAATACTGTAGAATAGAGTCTTTGAAGGGTTTGTTTTCATAAATCCGCTATTCTCTGGATTAATAACAAGGAATACTTTAAAAAATGGGAGTTTTTGTTTTTCATTATTTAAATAAATTTACCAATATTTAAAGAAAGATGCAACTATAATATCATGGTATTGACCATTTGACTTGATATAAAAAATGTGTTATTTTTATCCCGTTTGAATAAAGTAAATTATGCAGATACAAATGTTTAACCGGGAAAAGAATAATTTGTTTTAGATATATCAGAAAAATCTTTTCTATGCGATTAGTCTTTTCAAACCTCCATAATCCCTGATGAACCAAAACATGCTTATACATATATTTTGCGCGGCGGGATTATTGAACAGTTTGTTCCTTTCGGTTTATCTTTTCTATCGCAGGCAAAGTAAAATTTCCAACAGAATATTGAGCGTAATTTTTTTTGTACTAGCAATAAAATTGTGGTACCTGTTCGTTCATTACCTTGGTCTGAGAAAAACTCTGATGGGATTTATTTTTGTAAAATTTTCAGTTACAGGATATCTGGCTATAGGGCCTCTTTTTTTGTTGTATGTACAGTCTCTTCTGAAAAAACCATTTAGTTTCAGAACAGTTCATTTAGCCCATTTTATACCATCATTTGTATACCTGATTATACCTGAAAGATTCCTTGATGATTATTTCTGGAATTATGGTGGGTTTATAATCATACAGTTATATTTTTTCGTCTACCTGCTGATTTCTGTTTACCAGATTAGACTATTCTATAAATCAATTCAAATGGTAAGGCCGGGATATACAATTATTAAATGGCTATTATGCTTGTTTACAGGTATTTTTATTATCTGGTCTTCTGTATTTTTTAAGAGATTAAATTATTTCCCCGAGCTGGCCGCTTTTTTTTCTTTTGCCTTGTATATTTTGCTATTTGTGTTTTTCAGCAATATTAACATGATCAATGGCAGTAAAAAGCTATTGCCCATCTCAGAAGGCCAAAACGCAGCTTCAGATGCGATCATTCGGATTAATGACCTCATGTCCCATAACAGACCATACCTTGATTGTGAGTTTTCATTATCAGCAATGTCAGAACAGTTGGGCATGTCCGTTCATACAGTATCGTATATCCTGAATAATTATTATAAAATGAATTTCAGGGAGTTTATTAATAGTTACAGGATTAATGACATAAAGGCCAAGCTTGCTGACCGGCAATTTGACGGGGAAAATATTCAAAGCCTTGCTTTTGAGGCTGGATTTAATTCCCTGTCGGTTTTTAATACCGAATTTAAAAAAGCCACCAAAAAAACCCCGACAGCTTATCGAAGTTTTTATCAGGAAATGTTATCGGATTTATAAATCAGGAAGGTTTTTGTTTTTCTGAAAAATATTTTTACCGCACATTTTTAACTATTTCAAAAAAACAAAACAATGAAAACATTCGCAGGATTTTTAGTGTGTTTTTTGATTGTACTTTCTTGTGCAGAGTCTAATGAAGGGCCTGTCCCTGAAGAACGGCTTCCGAAATATACAATTGAGACTATTCAAATCAATGCACCTTCTTTAAAGAACAGTAAAATTAAGGTTGACACAGTTCAGTATGCCAGGGTGTTTCTTCCCCCGTTTTATAAGATTGACACCGATACCAGTTATCCGGTGGTGTATTTTATTCATGGTTTTAGCTCAGATTACCGAGAGGATTATGGAATTTTTGAAGCCGCCTATAACGCGATGGTTTCAGAAACGATTAACGATTTCATAATTGTTACGGTTAACAGCAGGTGTGGCATTGGGGGCTCCTTTTGTGTTAATTCCCCGGTTACCGGAAACTGGGAAGATCATCTATCCGGTGATGTAATAAGCCAGATAGATGTTAGATACCGGACCATTGCCAAGAAAGAATCAAGAGGTATTGGCGGGATGTCTATGGGTGGTTTTGGTGCATTGTATTTAGGCTTGAGACATGCGGATATTTATAACCTGGTATATGCTATTTCTCCCGGGGTGCTTAAAGAAGGCGACTTTACCGGGGCATACGATTTATGGTTACGCGACGGCAGCGCTTTTCTGAATGCCTATGGAGCGGCTTTCTCGCCAAATACTGAATTGGGCTATCCTTACGCTGAAAAACCTGTGTTTGACGGGTCGGAAAATGATAACCGTATTATCGCGAACTGGATAAACGGATTTGGAAATTTTGATAAAAAAGTGGATGAATACCTTGCCGGTGAAAATCGTTTAAAAAGTATTGCACTGGATTATGGGTCTGCCGAATATTACTTCTGGATTCCACGTGGTTGTGATTACCTGGCCGGTATTTTCGAAAATAAGGACATCATTTACGAGGAGTATATTACCCTAGGTGGTGATCATGCTGTGAATATTGACCATGTTAAAAATCATATGTTGCCGTTTTTCTCCATGCACCTGTCTTTTGAGAAATGATTTCGTGTACAGGGGCTTGGGATATGCCCGAAATTTACTTACAGCAGGCCGGTAATATTTCATCCTGTTGGGAAATAACTTTCGTCGGAACCGGATGAAGCTTATATTTTAGTCGGTTTGTGAGTTGGAGGTACCTTTTCAGTTTTGTTTTATCCCGATATAGCTTAAAAAAGCTTCGGACTTCGGGCCACGAGCCTTTAGTACCCCAAATACCGGGACATGCCCATGAAGCACAACAAAAAATACTTTTTGAATGCAATCTTTGGATTAATGCCTGGGGTGAGTGATAATAAACGCAATATTTATTCGCCAACCACACATAACGACCTGATAAACGAACAGCTTTTTCGCTTATAATTTAGGTATCAGCAGGCATAAAACGATTCTGAAGAAAGCAACTAATGAAAAAATGATTAGAATAAAGTCTCAGGTTTTTTTTATTTTTTTACCTTTGTACCCATTAAAACAGTTGGTTGTTTACTTTTAATTCGGTTATTGTACTGTAAACAATCTGTGCTTTTTGTATAGATTGTATGCTGGTTTGCTCCCGATTAATCCTTTTCGGGAACAGTTTTCAATTAAATTATTTTAAGTTTTTTACTTGTGTACAATGGTGAAAGCATTGTGATGCTTTTCATGTATGCAACAAAATAAAAGAAAATGAATAAAGAAAAACAAACAATTCACGAGTTTGACCGGAATATTATTTATGATTTTTTTTCAAATACAGAACGTCAGGGTCCCGGTAGTCCCGAAGAAACGCTTAAAGCTTTGGGCTTTATAAGCGGTCTTAACGAAAAGTCCAAAATTGCCGATATTGGTTGTGGAACAGGTGGTCAAACAATGGTATTAGGAGAGAACACACCATCTGAAATTATTGGTGTTGATAATTGGCCCGGTTTTATAAATCAATTCAACCAAAGTGCCCGGATCAAAAATCTTCAGGACAGAGTGAAAGGCATTGTCGGCAATATGGAAAATCTTCCGTTTCAGGAAGAAGAATTGGACTTGATTTGGTCGGAAGGTGCAATTTATAACATTGGATTTGAGCGTGGGCTCAACGAGTGGAGAAAATTTCTGAAACAGGGCGGGTATATCGCGGTTACAGAAAATACATGGTTTAGCGAAGAACGACCTGCCGAAATTCAGGATTTCTGGCATAAAGCCTATCCCGAAATAGATACAATTGCCAGCAAGGTTGCTCAAATGCAAAAAGCAGGCTATCTGCCGGTTGCCACCTATATCTTGCCTGAAACAATCTGGACCGGCTATTATGCCTGGCAAACATTGAGACGGGAATCCTTTCTGAAAAAATATGAAGGTAACAATGCCATAGAAGAATTTGTTGCTTCCATGCGATATGAGGCAGAGTTATTTTATAAATATAAAGCATATTATGGTTATATGTTTTATATCGGAAAGAAGATTTAGCGTATGATTTAATCAGGTGTAAATATACTGTTTGATTAAAATGTGAAACTGAAAATACCTTTCGTGTGTGAACCATTATGCACGAAAGGTTTTTTTGCTAATAATAATCCGAAACCCGTAACCCGAAACCCTTTTTCTCCTCCCTCATTGCCTAACACCTAAAAACCTAACCCCTATCGCCTTTCTTCCCCTCAGCCTCAGCCTTAGCCTATTCTTCCTCTCATCTTCTCATCTTCCTCTCATCTTCCCCTCAGCCTCAGCCTCAGCCTATTCTTCTTCTCATCTTTCACCTCTATACTTCCCCCCTGTTCCCAACCCGTTGAAAACTATCCCGCTATAAAGCTTGGCTTCTTACAGATATTTTGTAAATTGGCCATGTTTTTCCTTTACGACACAATTGTTTATCTTAAAACATTTACCTGCCTGTGAAACAAAAACTGGAAAATCATGATTTAACATGTAAGCTATACGCGAAATATATGTACTTTTTTGGTAGGAGGTACGTATATTTGGATGTTGTGCACAATATTGAGTGAACCTTATGGCAATATTTGACTTATTTTCAAAAAGACAAAAAAGACTTCGCGGTGAAGTACCGGAAGTTTATCAATATGATGAAATTCCGAACCCTTTGAGAGTTCAGATTGTTCACATAATTAGAGACGCTATTGGGATAGATATGGAAGTCTATGGTCGGAAAAGTCAGCCAAAAGAAGCCTATAAATTTATTCATGAGACAGTTTGTAGGGAATATGGAGTATTTACATTAGGCAAAGGGAATTACGGTGAAACAAACCAAGAATGTGTGCTAAATTTCATTCTTCAACAAGAAGAAACTGAAAAGGTATTAGATATAATTGAGTTGACTTTCAGATTCATTGAACGATATATTAAAGAGAAACTCCATGATTATAAATACAATACCGAACTTAAGATTAATCCTGACGATGCCATTTCTGAATTAAATGAGAGATTCAAAGAACATGGTTTTGGATTTCAATTTGTTAATGGAGAGTTGATACGGGTCGACTCAACATATTTGCATTCAGAAGTAGTTAAACCCTTACTCAAATTAATCTGGATTAAAAAATTTAAAGGTGCAAATGATGAGTATATGAATGCTCATGAACATTATCGTCATGGAAGAAATAAAGAATGCCTGACCGATTGCTTAAAGGCGTTTGAAAGCACAATGAAAATAATTTGCAAAGAAAAAGGATGGAATTATAAAGAAACTGATACATCGAAAAAACTAATTGATATTTGTTTTCAAAATGGATTAGTTCCAAGTTTTACCCAGAATCAGTTTACGTCTTTAAGAAGTTTGCTGGAGAGTGGGATACCTACAATAAGAAATAAGCTTGGTGGTCATGGACAAGGACAAGTTCCTCAAAAGGTTGATGATGAAATGACTCGATATGCTTTAAATTTAACTGGTTCTAATATGATTTTTATAATTGAACAAAGTGAAATATAAATACTGTGCACAACAGCCGGTCATACGCAATTGCCGGGCCGAGGGGTTGCTCATGTTGGTTCATTTGCTTACCATGCGGGTAACCCGACACGAAAGCGCTCTGAAACGGCAACAGCGTATACCGGCGAGCGTTGGGTGCAAGTGTAAGACCGAAACGAACATAGAAACCTGATTATAAAATTTGAAAAAACAGAATGATAATATTGGCTCTTTGATTGAAGGTTGGTGCAAGAAAAAATTAGTTTTTGCCCGCCCGCTTCTGCCCTTCGGGACAGTTAAGGAAGCCCACCCACATTGCACACATTTGCAAATCGCACAAGCTAACGAAAAAACCAAAATTTGCAAAAGAGTGCAATCCTGCCATCGCTCAAGAACAATCGTAATTGATTAGATATTATGCAACAACAAGCAGGTTACATATTTGATATTGTAAAGAACAAACTTCTATTAGATTACAGGAATCATGAAGTATTGGGTCTGCTTGATTCACTTTCATATTTTGAAATTGATGGTATTGAAGATATTTTACCCAACGATAAACCAGAATTGGCTGTTTTATATAACCTTATCTCACGGGGACTGCCAACCAGACCTAGCTTGTACATTGAAAAAGGTTTCCAGACAGCATTGGCTCTTGGTGAGTTAGATACCGATGTTTTAGGGAATATCGAAGCAATTCCAAATGAATTATTTGATGCTGTTGCTCCATATCTTTTTAAAGCTCTTCATATTGTAGACCCTAGAGTAAATCCAAACAATAATAGGATTCAACTAGTGTTGTGTTAAGTTGAAATTGACGGATAAAGCCTTTTGAGTTTTATCCGTGCATGGTCATTTGTAAACTGCCAGTTAATTTTG
>JAFGPL010000257.1 GCA_016936215.1 Bacteroidales bacterium | reverse complement strand
GATTTAAACATTTTTTCAAATTCCATTTGGTCTGCCGGGTATTTCATTCCATAAAGATAAAACTTTACGGGAGATGATCAGATACCCTATTATATTAATAACCAAACCTTTGTGTCTTCGTGTCTTAGCGGTGAAATTCTTCTTAGACAACCACCTTAAACAATAACTGACAACTTAACTTTTCCAATTATATTTTAAAATTAATATTAAAAAAAAATAAGCTAAACAAAACTATTTATAGCCCCTTTTTAGGGGGTTGGTATTAAAAGAGTTAAATATGCCTTAATTATTAATAATTATTTATTGCCAGATAGTTCTCTGGCAGCGTTGGCCAACACTATATATTCTGCCGAACCACCAATGGTTACCTCATTTTCGCCCCATAAAAATGGCCAGTCATCTTTATTTTCAGGAAAATCGGGTTTTAAAATGAGCAATCCCGGTACCAAACCACCGGCAATGGTAGTGAAATCGGCCCTGTTAATACCATACGCTACTTTTTTGGAACGGGTTCCCACTGCATTAACAAAAGAAATGTTGGAATACGGATGGCACCCGAAAATATAATGCAAACCCCTGAAAACATGTTCCTTGTCAATTACTTCAGGGAAAGCTTTATGGGCATGATAACTGGTAATGGCTGAGTTTACAATGCTGCCGCTGCCACCCCAGCCACCACCTGCAATTGGCAATCCATAAGGGTTCAACTTTTCCAGTTCGGTAATGTAATCCTTGTATTTAACAATATAGCTTTTCAGTTTGTTCTTATATGCTTCGTCCATGTAGGGGATGGCTTTTAAAGCTGGGTTTAACCCCCGGCTTGCAAAAAATATTTGTCCGAATTCCCTGCCCCTTTGTGGTTGTTCAAGCAACGACCAGATGCTTTTTTCAAATCTGTCCAAATATTTTTTATCCTTTGTTGTTATATATAGCTGGAGAACCGTACTAACATCGGCGCCCCTTGCCATATTTCTTGCAAAAGGTTCATTGTTTGTGTCAGTATTATTTTTGATAGCTTCATCAGCTTCAGTTAATAGTTTTACAGCGTATGTAAGGCATTTATCGGCCAGTTCGTTGTTATAGCCCCTTAATGCCCTGCTTGCAGCTGCTAAAGCTGTAGCAGTCTGGTAATCTAAAAATGTATTGCGATTGGTAAATGCCCAGCGGTCGTCAAAAGTTCCGCTCGATTTACCATCGCTTTCGTAGGGCTTAAGGTTAGGATTATAAGGCAGGTTATCGGTTTCGGTTAAAGCATCGCCTAAGTGATGGTATTGGTGTAAATTCGGTACAATTATCCCGCGTACCGGATGACCAATATTTTCGACCTGAGCAACCAGGTTTAATGTGCCATGTTCTATTTGCTGCAATATGTCGGCTTTACCATCGGGCCGGTGAATATCCACGTACCGGTTTACCTGGTCAATAAAAGTCTGGTCCCTTTCCACCTTAAAATTTTCCCATAATTCCACGAAACTTAAAACAACGCTATTGTGGGAACCTGTTTGAATATCGAAATCGCCGGCATCGAACCATCCGCCAACTGCCATATTGGGGATTCGCTCTAAAGGTTTGTATTTGGTATCGGTTGTAGGGCCTTGCCTATAACCATCGAAATGCTCGTGGTTTATTGGTGCCTGCAAACAATCGTCGAGGTAAGGCGCTCCATGCCATACGCGATAGGCTTCATTTACCTGCATGTGGTCCATCTGTACCGGAAACCACACATCTAATGTAGGGTGCCATACATCATCATAAATATTGGGAGCAATTATAAAGGAATTGGTTTTTTCATTACCATATTGTATGTAATATACACCTGTTTCCTTGACTGTGCTAAAATCGAATTTTGCATAATGATAGCGCAGGTATTTGCCCCAGGATTTAATCTCACCTTTATATTTTTCGGTGCTTTTGCCATCCTCGCCAACTTTAAAGAGAGATGCTGTGGTTAAAGGTTTGTCATTTTTATCCAGTTCAATTACAGCAACTTTTTCCTGCTCCGGAAGATAACCCACCTGGGAGAAGCCGATATTGGGCTTACGTATCCAATTGTTTATTGCATTGGGCTCGAGATACCAGGTAAGCACTTTCCCTGTTTTATTTGCCGGTAGAAGGCTCCGAACTATATACCATCCGTTTTGTGCCAGATTACGCCCGTCGAACAGCATTAAATCAGCATCGGCAGATTTAATAGTAATTAGACTTGTGGGATCTTCGGGGGCCAGAACAATGGTTTTACCAGTGGCCAATGGCAGGGGAACAATAAATTCGCCTTTTCCACGGTCGTCGAACGTGGAATGCCCGCTGAACTGCTGTATTTTTTTGCTTACAGGCTCAGTCCTGGTATTACCAAACGGGTATCTCGGGAAATTCGAGGGTTTTCCATCCATCATATACATCTTTTCAAAATATGCAGCGGGCAAAAATTCAAGGTTAAAACCGGCATGACCTTCAAGTTCTTTCGGCAGAGGTTTGTCTAAAAACACATTAATTTCCACCCCATTATCTTTGGCGGTTATGCTTAACTTCGTATTGAAATTCAGCTCTTTGTAGCTCAACTCAACATGAATTGCATGGTTTTCCTTATCCACCTTACGGTCTGCCACCATAGGTACCAGATCCCATTGTTCCGGTGTATGCTGCAACCTGACAGCACCACCGGTAGAGGTTCTTACACCATGATGAATGATTTCGATACCAGCGGTTTTCTCATCGAAAAACATCCCATTGTATTGATTACTGAAAACAAGTATATTAACGCCTTGTTTTTCAAAATATGCCGAATCGTTTAGCTGCAATGCCTGTGAGAACGAATGGTTGAAATAATTGACAAAGCAAAAAAACAATAAAAATCTAAACAGATATTTCTTAGGAATAAGAATAAATCTGTTTAACAAGTTAAAGCTTAGCAATCTGTTTTTACCGGTTTTGTTCATTTTTCTGATTTTTAGATTATTTATTTTTTGTCAAATTATAAACCAATCACAATTTTCTCTCCCTGATAAGCGACTGGTTGAGTAGTTTCTTTATTTGTATCTGCAGCTTTTCCATTTTCAGGATATATTGTCATAATATTGAATATACGCTCTTTGACCATACCCGGAAAAGCGCCTTTACATTCACCGATAGTCAGCGTTTTTTTTGTGTCATCCCAATAAAAATGAATGACAGAATAGAGACCTTTTTCATAGTTGTAATTATCACCTTCATCTTCAAATAAAACAAAATCTCCGTCTGCCCCGGCATAAACGCGAATTTCGAGCGTATCGGCAGTCTTTTCTCCGGCATATTGGATAACAGGACCCATTGGAATAATGGCACCCGCTTTTACGAAAAGCGGAATTTTATCGAGGGGGGCATCTGTTCTAATGGTCTTACCGCCTTGGATGGGTATACCTGTCCAGAAGTCATACCAGTCAGTTGATTCTGGTAAATAAACCTCTCTTTGCACTGCCCCGGTTTCGGTAACGGGAGCAACCAGAAAAGCCTTACCAAACATAAATTCAAAAGGTTGCTTCACGGCTTCGGTATCGTCTTTGAAATCCATCACCAGCGGGCGCATCATGGTTGATCCTTTGCTGGTTACCTGCCATGCTTCGGAATAAATATATGACAACAAGCGGTACCTCAGGTGCAACATTTTTCGCATGTTATCTTCAACGGTTTGTCCGTATTTCCAGGGCTCGGTTTCAGATTGATAGCCATGGCTGCGGAATATGGGATTAAATGTACCCCACTGAAACCACCTGATGAGCAATTCGTGGTAATTATCATCGGAATATTGCAAATGTCCAGAGCGAAAAAAGCCTCCTATATCGGTTGTCCAGTAAGGTAATCCGGAAATTGTAAAATTTAAACCGGCAACAATTTGCCTTTTGTAAGTATCCCAGTCCCCGCCAACATCTCCCGACCAGTTGATAACACCGTAACGTTGCTGTCCGGAAAAAGCCGAACGGGTTAAGATACATACACGTTTTTCATTCGATACTTCCCTTTGCCCTTCATACACAGCTTTGCTTACCATGAGCGGATAAATTAAGCGGTAAAAATCGCCCGGACCGGCGTAGGTTTTTTCACCTTTCAGGGCATCATTTTCGGGCTCAACCGCATCCATCCACCAGGAGTCAACACCATAGCCGAACATATTCTTTTTCAGGGTAGTCCAATATTCTTTGCGGGTTTCGGGGTTGAAATAATCTAACCATTTGGTGCCGGGGATAAAGCGGTTTTTAACTACGTATTCTTTTCCAATTTCCGAGTTTTTATCGGGATTCGACCAGATGGATATATTGAAATGTGCATTTAAATCGTGAATTTCTTTAATAAAGCCCGATGGATTCGGATAATGTGTTTCATCGAACTGTGGAACCCCCCAGCCCCGGTTGCCCCAATATTGCCAGTCCTGCACAATTACGTCCATCGGGAGCTTTCGTTTGCGAAATTCTTTTACTGTTTCAATTAGGTGTGAAGCAGATGTGTAACGTTCACGGCATTGCCAAAAACCATAAGCCCACTTGGGGAACATGGGCGCATGGCCGCTTAAATTGCGGTACGCGGCTATCACTTCATCGGCAGAACCTGCAAATACTATATAATCGAGCATTTTTGCATTTGGCGAGCGAAAGGTACTGAGATTGTCTTTTTGCTTCCACGAAAGGGCAGGTTTATTATCGGATTTGCATACCAATTGCACCTCGTGCATACCTGCCTTGAGCTGGACCAATGCCCCGGCTGCAGGGGGTAGCCACATATTGGTCTGGTCAATAACCGGATGGCCGTCAATGACCACATAATGCCTGTTGCCCATACTTCCCAGATCGAGAAAAACTGAGTATTCCCCATCTTCGGGCACGGTGATTTTTCCGGTATAAAGAGATTGGTTTTGCGAAACTTTTTGTGTACCCGTGGTAGTAGTTACTTCGACCAGTTTTTCACTTTCGGCAGGTTTTTCCTGCTTTTCGAGTATTACAAAATTATCGGCCGGGTTAAAATCGGTAAGCCCATACTGGTGCCAAAGCAATCCGTATCCTTTGTTGGAATAAATAAATGGAATGGAAATCTGACTGTTTACCTGTACCAAACGGCGGGTTATGCCTTTCAGGTTATAATGGCCATCCTGAAACTGGCCTAAACCGAAGATAAATTCATCCGCGGGCGATTCGAACTTTTGTTCAATAAAATAGCACGGTTCACCCATTACTGAGTCGGGTTTAAAAATGCGGGAACCGGCTTTTTCACTCAGGATTATTTTCCCTGTTTGATCCATGAAAGTCAACCTGCCGTTTTTCCGGTTTACATCTACCATCATGCTTTTGAGTATAATCCTGATGTTTTTGCCCGATTCGGCAACTTCAAATTCAGGCACTTCGAAATTGCCGGTAAATACAAACTCGGTAACCGGTGTTTCTTCACCCTCAAAATACTTAATCCGAACTGCGTTATCCGATATAGGATAAATACACAGTGTACCTTTGGTCAACGTAAAATTGACACCGTTCGATACCTGCTCGTGCTTAACCTGTGGCTTACAACCTATAAAAACAAGCAAAATGCTCATTACTAAAGCCATAAGCATCTTTATTATATACATCTGCTATTTTTGGTTGGTTAATACAAATCCTCCATTGGGTTGAATAACAGCGGATAAACGTCCGTCAGCAGGTACTTTTAAAGTCTCCTTGCGGGGTGTTCCATCATTTTTGTCGTTATACACGGTTACACTTTGTCCGGCCAGCATAGGTAACTCAAGTGTTAAATTCAGTGCTGATTTTTCAGCATTTACTCCGGCTATATACCATGCTTCACCATGTCTGCGGGCAATTACGCTGTATTTTCCGGGAGTACCATCAATATATCGGGTTTCATCCCATAAGGTTGGTATTTTACGCATGAAATCAATTGCAAAACCGGGGGCATCGGTTAAATTATTGGGCGTTAATGCAAAAAACTGTACCGGGTTTTGAAACAGCACAGCGGTAGCCAACTGAAAAATGTCTGTGGTTAACCGTTTTTGCCTGTCTTTATTTCCTTTATTGAAATTCTTATTCAGCACAACACCGCCAAATTCCATGCTGGCTACCGAATTTCGGATAAAGTGATGTAATGTGGCATAAAAAGCTTCTTTCTCACGAACATCCTGAACGAAAACAAGCATTTCAGATGCGAGGACTGCCTCACATCCAACAAAATTGGGGTACATTCTTTCCCATCCGCGGGGAAGCGTCGCACCATGAAAATCCACCATCAACCCATAATCGTTGGCATCGGAAAGTACATCTTCATATACACGCATGGTTTCCTGTTTGTCGCCTCCCAGGAAATCTACTTTCAAGCCTTTAACGCCAACCTCCTGTAACCATTTCATTTCTTTTTTCCGTGCAACTGATGTGTTCATCTTATCAATCGGGGTCTGAAAAGCATCATTAAATGAGCCATTGGAATTGTACCATAAAAATACACCTACACTTTTAGAACGGGCATATCTAACAAGTTCCTCTGTTTTTTCATATCCAAGATTGCTATCCCACCATGCATCAATAAGGATGAATTCAAAATCAAGGGCAGCAGCCAGATCAATATATTTCACCTGGTCTTTAAAGTTCATACTGGCATCCTGCCAGATGATCCAGCTCCACGTGCTGCGTCCAAACTGATAATCCACAGATGGTTTATAAAGCGGCTCCACCACATCCCACGGAATGGTTGTTTCTACAATTGGCCTGAGTGATTCGCCCACTGTAATGGTACGCCATGGTGTTACACCGGGAAGGCCGATTTGTGCCCCCGAACTTCCGAAACCGTTATTTTGTGCAGGGTTTGGATAATCAACCGTGTAAACCCCATCTGTAAATTTGCTCAAATGCGAAGCACAGTAAAGGCTTCTAACTCCTGTCTCGGAAACCAGCACCCATCCATGGTCGCCTACATGAAAAAGCCCTGGAAACACATAACCTTCATCTGACTGATTCCTTTCCATAGGATAATCAGTTTCGTAACCACTCTCGTAACTGGGCGTTGTACGTGCAAATCCCTGCATTGGCCTCATCATGTGAGAAAGAAAACTTTTGGTAAAGGATGGAAACCTGAACCCGGTTGCTTCTTTTTCAACCACGCAAGCCCTTGTTTCACCCCACATTGGGAGTTCGTAACGAAAAGCAATGTCGTTGTTGCTCACCTGGAACAAAACGACAATTTTTTTTTCATTGGCATTTGAAAATGTGCATTTCAATGTATTTGCATTGTATGTGACACAGGATTGCTTAATCCTGTCCTGAACGTACTCTTTATCGATATTGCCTGTTGATGATTCAATAAAACGCATATTGGAAATGAAGTCTCCTTCATTGGTGGTTAATCCCAGGGGGGAGTTTTCCAACATTGATTTTCCCTTATACGAAACCATGTACACGGGTTTACCGTTTTCAACAAGTACACATAGCTGAAGATGCCCGTCGGGGCTTGCTACTTCTGCCAACTGCTGTGCATATACAGTTGTTGAAATCACGATAAAACAAACACTAAAAAAAGCAGATAAAATAGTTTTCATAGATTCGCCATTTATATATTGATTTTTAATTGAAACTCCACCAGTCGAAATCAAACAGGTCTTTTTCTCCTCTGAAAACAAAGTAAACATCGTGAACCCCTTTGATATTTTCGTTTACGGGTGCAGTATGAGTTCTCCAAATACCAGCTTCGCGTGAGGTATTTATATCAACTGTCGCGATAACCGGTCCGTCAATATTATCGGTACAGATTTCGATTTTACCGCCATAAATTGAGGCAATACTTACCTCAACCGTTTTTACCCCGGTAGCAAAATCAACACCTTGAACCTTTATGTAATCTCCGTTGTTTATGGAAGTTACATACAAGCGATCGGCAATTTTCTTTCCTCTTGCCCAGTCGAAATCACCTTCCCACTCGGTTTCGAACCTGGTTTTCACACCTTCGCTCCAGGCCATGGTTTCGGCCTCTACCCGTTTGAAGGGATTCAATGTCCCCACCTGTGCAGGCCCTTCAAGCGACCAGTAGTGGCGGTTTTGTATGGTACCATCGGGGTTATAGACCATTTCATCCATATCCACCGAGCGACGTTCATAAAATTTAGTTGTGGATCGTTTAAGCAAGTCGTAACTGTGCCCAAAACAATACGACTTACCTTTGTAGTCTATAATGCCCGGGTGGTTGCCACGGGTTTTTTCCGAAGCATCCACAATCATTCCTTTATATTCCCAAGGCCCTGTTGGGGATTTGCTCATGGCATAACCAATTCCTTCGGGACAACAGGTGGAGGCGTATGCCATGTAATAATGACCATTGCGTTTCCAAACCCATGGCCCTTCCTGGTAGTTTTTAGGTGTTGTTGGTTCCTGTATGATATCGCCCGAATAGGAAATCATGTCTTCGTTCAGCTTCACGTAATACACTTTGGGGTTTCCCCAGAACATGTATGCCTGGCCGTCATCTTCAATTAATATGGTAGGGTCAATGTCATGATTGCTGTTTTTAATCAGGGGTTTTCCGAGTGGATCCTTGAAAGGGCCGTAAGGACTGTCGGCCACCAAAACACCTATACCAACACCTCCTGGCATTGGACAGTATAAATAAAACTTCCCGTTGCGTTCAATGCATTGTACTGCCCATGCACCATTTTGGTAAGGAACCCAATCAAAGTTTTTCAACGAAGCAACAATCCCATGCTCGGTCCAGTTCACCATATCTGTTGAGGAATACAGGAGCCAATCTTTCATTTTGAAACCCATAGCATCATCTTCATCGTGGCTGGTGTAAAGGAATACGGTGTCGTTATGCACCATCGGAGCCGGGTCGGCAGTGTATTTGGTCTGGATGATCGGATTCTGACCATGAACGACAAAATAAAACGTAATGATAATCAGTATAAATAGTGATTTTTTCATCAATTTAATTTTTAGTGTATATAAAAAAATTTCAGTCAATCTTAAATACCACCGATGTTGCAAATGGCATCTCCGAAGGACAAGTTATTACAAGGCCGCCGGCTTCCTGTTTCCATTTCAGTTTACCTTCATAACCGAGGAGTCCGATGCTTTTGACCGGTTTGTCAAGATAAGTCACATCTGTACCGAGTGATTTAATCTTAATTTTTATTCCGGGTTTGGGAACAACCATGCAAAATGCGTACAGGGCGCCGTTTTTGCCAACTGTAAAGCGAAAATCCTGCTCATTGAATTTAAATTCTGCATGGCGGTGTTCCAATTTTCCACCGGGCAGCATTTTCAGCTTGCCGTTGATCTGTTCTCCTTCACCGGGAATTTTCCATGCCCGGCTTCCGTAAACAGCTTCACCGTTCCGGCGCATCCAGACACCGACTTCCTTCAACATTTTCCGGCTTCCTTCGTCTAATGAGCCGTCAGGCAACAAAGAAATACAGAGCGCTGCATTTCCATCGCGGGCAATGGCTTCGATGATATACCTTATCATCATACCCGCATCGTACGTGAAGTTGGGTGCATAAAACCAATCACCCACCGGAGCTTCTGCAATCCAGGGCTGATCGGTCTTGATATCTGCAGGAACACCAAATTCTTCGGTATTTACTGTACCATTTGTTTTATGGCGGAATTTTACAATACTGAAAGTGTTTACCGCTCCATGTCGCTTGAGCGTGCGGTTATAATAATCGGCCATAACCAGGGGCATGGCATTGGCTTTAATACCCATGCCTGTGCCGTTACCGGTGAAAGGCCCCTGAACAGTCCCATCTGTATAAATAAAGTCGGGGTCGTAATGCTCAACCACATCCATGATTCGTAAAGCCCATTGAGTGGCATACCACCTTGCGTAATCCTGATGATTAACAAATATACCATCTGGTGGAGGCGACCATCCTGAGTTTGCAGCACTTATTACGCCTTTGTATTCGCGAAGGTCAACTCCATAAAGCAAGCGGGGGTCGTATCCTTCCCACCATTTTCCTTTGCCATCGGCAAGTGTCAGGTTCCCATCATAAGGAACACCTTTCTTTTCACCCACAGTATCACAACCAAACGCTGCTTGCCACCACCACCAGGTATATTCGTGGTGGAAGGTTACGCCAAAGTGCATGTTGTTTGCACGGCACGCTTTGGCCCATTCACCAAGCAAATCGCGCTTAGGACCTATGTTGACCGAGTTCCAGGGGTGATATTTTGAGTCCCATAAATCGAAATTGTCGTGATGCACACCCTGTATCATCAGGAAACGGGCACCTGCATCTTCATAAATTCCGGTAAGCATAACCGGGTCGAGCTTAGTGGGGTTCCAGTCACGCAACACATCCTTATAGCCCACTTCAGATGGATGACCATACCTTTTAAGATGATTTTTGTAAGCCCAATGACCTGGTTTATAAAGATTTCGCGCATACCAGTCGCCGCTTTCACCGGCAGATTGCGGGCCAAAATGGACCCAGATACCGAATTTAGCCTCGCGCAGCCAGGCCGGTTCGCCGGGATAATTTTTTTCGATGGACTCCCAGGTTGGTTCAAAAGGACCGGATGCAATCGGGATATTCAGTATCATTTCAGGAAAGGTTTTCCAATCGCCCATTGCAACACTGTTCAAAGGCTGTTTTTCAGGTACCTCCGGAACCGGTGGAAGCAGAGTAAAAACAGTATCAGGATTTTGCTGTACAATGGTGTTTTGAGCATAAATACCAACAGAACCTGAGAGTATTACAATATATACCAAAATAAATCGGAACTCTGTTTTTTTCATTCGAACCTTTTTTATTGTATTGAAACTTAAATTGACTTTAAGTCTTTTTCATCGGAACTATTCCCATAAAACACCTCGTATTCGCTAAGGTTTAGGGCAACTAAACAAGAGACCGGTAAATTATCCGCTATAAACAGAAAATATTTTTTCATTTTTTGTATTTCATTTTATTAGTCTGTAATTATATCTACTTCGGCATATCCGGCAACATCATCGTCAGAAGCATTTTTTAAAGCCCTGAGCTTGAAATAACGTGCCCTTAAAGGTGCAAAATCCCTGACCTGCAATGACAGGTTGTTCTTAATGTTCGAAAATTCCCCTTCGCTTACCAGTTTCCAATTTTTATTATCTTCTGACACATAAAACCGGTAATGGGTAATGATGCCCGAACTCCACCGTGACTGATCGGACAGGTATCTGAAACCACATACATTATATTTTTCGCCCAGAGCGACAATCAAATCAACGGGCATTTTTTTATCCCTTTGGTGCCATGTCGTAGATGTGTTCCCATCGAGGATTAAGATCGCATTTTCATCGGTTACACCTTCAATTTTCCACCCTTTTTTCGATATATCGAACTTCTCTACCCCAACCGGACTGCTTTTGCCCGAAGCCGGATCGTATGCAATTGCCCTTACTTCTACTTTCCCATCGGCTTGAAAAGGACCACTATATAAAGTTGATTGAGGGTTCGGCTCACTGCCATCCAGCGTGTAATAAAAAACAGGGCCGATGTCGTTTGTTGAAATGGAAATATCACCCGGTTGACTTCGGGTTATGGAAGGTGCATTGAGAAATACGGGTGCATTGTAAATACCGATATTGGATATCACCGGACAACTTTTTGAAGCGGTAATATTTAAGCGGACTTTTGTGGCCTCAACTGATGGAAAACGAAGTATCCGTTTATTCCCAATGGTTGTTCCCCTGCATATTTCTTTCCAGTCACCTTCAACAAAGGCTTCCACATTGAATTCTTTAACACGTTGCCCTAAGCGGATAAATTCCTGAACCATGAATCGGTTGATCAATGCAGGTTTACCTAATTCAATTGTCAATGATGCCGAGGTGATACTATCATCGGTTGCCCAACAGGTTTCACTGTTGCCATCAATCGCCTTTAAGGCATTGAATTTTCCGGCATTTCCACGCACATTCGATGCTTCAGCTTTTGAATTTTCGGCAAGGTTAACGGCAAATGATTCTTTTACAGCTTTGGCCATTTCGAGCGCTGCTTTTTCATCGCCCGGGTGGATCAAACCATTGGGCATGACCGGGAAATTAAGGAGCAGGGTTGCATTGCGTCCAATGGAGTTGTAGTAGGTTTCCATAAGCTTAGGTACCGATTTCACTTTGTCATCTTCAGCCGGATGATAGAACCATTCAGGTCTTATGGAGGTATTCACTTCAGCCGGCACCCATGCATTCCCGTTTTCGTGGCCAAAATGCAACATTCCCCATTCTACTTCACCTGTATCGTTTAACAGACTCCAGTTGGTTTCCCCTACATAGCCCTCTTCTGTTCCAACCCAGCGCAAATCGGCACGGTCGCCACCATCGTTCCATATTACAATATCGGGTTGCAGTTCGCGTATCATCTTATAAGTGGGTTGCCAATCGTAGTATGTGGTACGGTCTATTTTCCGGTCTTCGTTTGCCCCGCCGTAATATCCGGTTCCTCCATTGGCGCCGTCGAACCATATTTCGAAGATGGGGCCATAGTTGGTCAGCAACTCCCTGATCTGGTTGCGGAAATAGGTAATGTATTCGGGTTTACCATAATCGGGGTGATTTCTGTCCCAGGGTGATACGTAAATGCCCAGCTTCAAGCCGAACTCTTCACAGGCATCGGCCAGTTCGCGCACCACATCACCCTTACCGTTCTTCCACGGTGCATTCTTTACTGAGTACTCAGTGTATTCCGATGGCCACAAGCAAAATCCACTATGGTGCTTTGCGGTAATGATAATGCCCTTCATCCCTGCTTCTTTACAGATTCGAGCCCACTGACGACAATCGAGCTCAGTTGGGTTAAACAGGCTGATATCCTCATTGCCAAAACCCCATGACTGGTCGGTATAGGTATTTAACGAGAAATGGACAAAAGTATAGTATTCCATTTCCTGCCAGCGCATCTGGTTTTCAGTTGGGACCGGGCCATAAGGTGCGGGAGCTTCAGTTTTGGTACAACTGATGAAAATACTGATGACCAGAACAATACCTGCTAATATATGTTTGTTCATATTATTAAAGTTACTTGATTTCTATCAATTCAGGCTCATAAGGGGCAATGGTAAAATTGCCATTATAATCCCTATCGAAAAGGATGCTGCGCGACTTCACATTCATTCTGATCTCTTTTGGTTCACCGCTTACATTGAGGTACAGGTAACGTTTCTCATCTATCTGGCGTGCCATAACGCCGGGGGGTACATCGGGACCTTTGGTAATACCCAGCTCCGTGATCAATTCGTCAACGATAGGCCCCAGAACCTCTCCTTTAGCCGGCAAACCAACATAAATTGCACGGCCTTTGCCATATTGGTTCGAAGTCATAATGGGATAATCCTTATCGAGGCTGGTAAGCGAACCAAGAACCGAGGCACCTTTGGGCTCAACAATTTCGAATCTTGCCGATTCGGTATCAATGGCTTTGCCCTTATAAGTGAATTCGAGTTTTTTACCTTGGTAAGATTTTCGGGATATTTCATTCATGGCTTCTGTTTCTTCGTAACTTCCAACCCTTATCCCGAATACATCGCTCAGCATGCCCGGGCGCGTGGTGGTAAAAACCTGCCCGGTAGTGTCGACAATAGCCGAAGTGGAGGTCATAATAACAGTTCCGCCGTTTTTTACATACTCCCGGATTTTAGTTGCTGTTGTTTCATCCATCACAGTTACACCGGGAACAAACAGCAATTTGTAGTTCAATGGGCTGCGGCTTATTTCAACCACCCTTGAGTCCATATTGCGGTAGTAAAGCATGTCCCAGCAGGCTTGAACCTGGTTTTCGTGTTGTTCGGGAAATGCCGTGCTTGCTATCTGACTGGGGAAAGAAAATGCCAGACCAACTTCTGCTTTAAGCTGGTAAGGGAAGAATTTTTCAATTTTTTTAAATTCGGCGGCTATTTTTTTGTATTCTTCATATTTTCGGTTCGGAGTGCCATCCCAATCTACCATTCCCTGTAAATATTGTTCCTCGCCAGCCCACATGCTCTGCCATGTCCAGCCGCAAACCATCTGGTTACCATACATTAACGATGCATACGCTGCTTTCCTGATGGAATTCGGGGTGGCAGTCATTGTGGTAAATTCGTTGCACCAAAACGGATTTGGACTTTCGAAGTGAATCCGCGATATCCCAAATGCAGCATTCATCACGCCCCAGTTGGTTGTAAGGGAGCTTCCGTAATAAAAACCGCAGCCCCCGTGGGTCATTTTTCCCGAATAGGCAATGGGGGCATAGTCGAAATATTTCATCCGGCTGTAATACCATGCATTGGTATTGGTAAATGCATCGGGAGCATTTTTGCTGACTACATCCATAACCTTGAACAGGATTTGATTTACTTCACCGGAGACAAAACGACGGAAATCCAATATTTTTTCAGGGGCTCCGTTTTTTGAACCGGCTGAAGGCAAACCAATTTCATTGAAACTATTCAACCTGCGCGACCAACGGTGGGTTGCCCATGCAATGTTAAGGTTTTCGAGGTTGCCATATCTGTTTTTCAGCCAAACGATAAAGCGTTCACGAACGGTTTCGGAATATGAAACAGGCCCATCGCCCGGTTCATTATCAATACCAAAGGCCAATAATGCAGGATGATTTGCATAATGCTTTGAAAGAGTATCGGCGAAGCGCACAGCATATTTTTGATAGTTCGGGTCGCCAACATCTTCCATATAACGGTGATTGGGATAATGCACATTCCCGCTTGCATCAACAATATCAATAGAGGGAAATTTTTTGTGGAGCCATAATGGCGCCGGACGAATAGCTATATCAAGGATAACTTTTATTCCTGCATCATTCATCATATCCATAACCTGGTCGAACCAGTCGAAATCGAACTTACCCTCCGATGGTTCATAGCTGTCCCAGGCCAAATGTCCAAGCCGGGCAACATTAAAACCAGCCGCCTTCATCATTTGAATATCTGCTTTAATTTTACTTATATTCTTATCATCATGCGGATGATAGTTGGCCCCGACAAAGAGTTTCTGGGCCAAGAGGCTGCTACAAAATAGCAACAACAAAATACCTATTAACCCAGCCTGCTTTTTATTTAAGATTATCATTTCTGGTATTTTACTTAATGATAATTATTGAATTATAAGCTTATTAAACACTTCATATAAAAGAGCATTTCTAACCACCATTACTTCCAATATTAAACAAATGTTTTCCATAAAATAGAAAAAAAAGGGGGTATAATTTGTAGTAATTGCTTTAGTTATTCAAGTAAGAAAACTACTTTTAATTAAAGACTAACATCCCCCTACCCCCCTTCAAAGGGGGAATTAATCTACGTTACTTATGATTCTTCAAAATTTTCAACTCTTAATTCATTTAAATAATTGTATTTCTATTTTCAACATCTTCAAATTTTTACTATCAGAGCTGTTGCCATATAAAATTTCGTATATACCAGGTGTTACAGCCATTTTAAGCTGATTTGCATCATAAAACTCAAAAGAAGCAGGCGAAAGCTCAATAATTGCCTGTTGTGTTTTGCCTGGAGCAACTTCCACACGCTTAAAGCCACGAAGTGTTTTCAATGGGCCATCGGTATCGTTTGCCTTACTTATGTAAACCTGAACGATTTCCGTACCATTGAGCTTTCCTGTATTTTTAACAGGAATAGTGAGCTGTACATTTTCATTGGCTGTTAGGGTTGTTTTACTAATGGTGGCATTGCCTATCTCAAAGGAAGTATAACTTAAACCATAGCCGAAAGGGAACAAAGCATCGTTAGTAAAGCGATAGGTGCGGTCCTTGAGTGAATAATCTTCGAAATCGCCCAATTTATCGGAATTTTTATAGAAAGAAACCGGTAGTTTGCCGGAAGGGTTGTAATCGCCGAAAAGCACATCGGCTACAGCCTGTCCGCCCATTTCACCAGCATACCAAGCTTGCAGTATTGCATCACAGCTTTCGGTTTCGGGGGTTAATGCAATGGCTGAGCCGGAGCAATTCACAAAAACGACCTTTTTACCAGCCTGTTTCAAAGCTTTCAGGCAATTTCGTTGTACCAATGGTAGTTCAATATGAGTACGGTCGCCCCCTTTGAAACCGGGATAGGAAACCGGCATCTCTTCACCTTCGAGTTTCCCCGAAAGGCCACCTACAAATACAACGGTTTCAATGCCTTTTAATTTGTTAATAAGATCGGTATAATCCACATCTATTTCTTTTCCAAAGTCGAACTCTAAATTGGCCTGCCAGTTGTGCATCTGGGCATAGTGTATTTCGATATTGTATTTCTTTCCTTTTTCCACATTTAAGGGGATGCGGCCCGGGAGTGTCCGCCAATTATGGTATTTTTGTTTCGATTCGCCGTTTACAAACAACTCAAAATAACCGGTGGCGCCACATTTAAACACTATTTCTTCGCTGACAGCAGGTATAAATTCGGCTTCGTATTTTGCAGAAAAACCTTCCATTTTCACTCCCGGGGCAAATTCGTGTTGACCGGCAGTGGTCATTTTAAGTGGGTTAGTAATTTGTTGGGTTGCGACAATGTCGCCCTTTAAATCCGGGTTATTCCAATAAGTAGCTTTAAAACCCTTTTTGCCTTCGAACAGAAGTTGCGAAAAATAGCTCTCGGTAACTTTATCTTCTACCAGGTCGCATCCTTTATCGTAAAACATTTTGTTTGCGGTGAGTTTGGTTTTTATCCCATCCAATATGTTTATGGTCTTTATGGGAGTTCCGTTATAATTGCCCCAAAGCATAACATCGTCGGCAGCATTGGGGCCTATTATGGCAATTTTTGCAGACTGTTTAGACAAGGGTAGCAAATTATTATTGTTCTGCAACAATGTCATTGTTTGAAGGGCCATGTTATAAGCCAGTTTTTTGTGCTTATCGTTGTTTATTACCGAAGCTGGAATTTGTGCCCAGGGAACGAGGACATCATCGTCAAAATCGCCCAGTTCAAAGCGGCCTATTAGCACACGCATAAGGCTTTTGTCTATGTCGCTCTCTTTTATTAAGCCGCGTTTAACAGCATCGGGAAGTGTTTTATAAGGGTATCTTTCCCAAACACACTCCACATCGGTACCGGCCAGAACACCCTTTGAGGCAGCATGTACCGGAGTTGATGACACTTTGTGGGAAGTATAAAAGTCTGTGATAGCGCCACAATCGGATACCACAATATGTTTAAACCCCCAATCATCCCTTAAAATACGTTGTAATAAGCGGGTATTTCCGCAACAGGGTTCATCATCTATACGTTGGTATGCGCACATAACCTGCCGAACATCGGCTTCCTGCACCAATGCCTTAAATGCAGGCAAATATGTTTCATGAAAATCGCGTGGGTTAACATTATTCAGGTTGAGTTCGTGGCGGCTCCATTCGGGTCCGGAGTGTACAGCATAATGCTTGGCACAAGCCAGCAATTTACGGTATTTTGCATCGGCTGGCCCTTGCAACCCTTTTACTACCTGAATACCCATACGCGACGTAAGGTACGGGTCTTCGCCATAAGTTTCCTGGCCCCGGCCCCAGCGTGGGTCGCGGAAAATATTTACATTGGGTGTCCAAACCGAAAGGCTTAAAAACCGCTTGTTTTGGTTGCCCCTGCGTAACCATTGGTGATATTTTGCACGCGCTTCGTCCGAAACGGCATCGAATATCTGATAAACCAGTTCTTCGTTGAATGATGCCGCCATTCCTATCGGTTCGGGGAATACCGTTACACTATCGTTGTTGGCATAACCGTGCAAGGCCTCGCTCCACCAATTAAACTTTTTAATTCCGAGGCGGGGAATGGCATCGCTTTGGTCGCACATCAATGTAGCTTTTTCTTCGAGGGTTAACCGTGACAGCAAATCTTTAGCCCGATCTTCGAAACTAAGGTTGGGGTTTTGATAGGGAAATTGCTGGCTGAAAATATTTATCGAAGTAAATACAAATAAAGTAATAAAAATGTTTTTTAATCTCTTCATAATTATATCATTAAACATGTTCTTAATTAAAACAACAGCATTGCAAATTCCCTCAAACTTCGTCTCCACGTTAAAAATTCGTGGGCAGTGCCTGGCGACACATATAAAATGCTATTGATGCCAGCCTTTTTCAACGATTCAACATTTTCCGACGGGTCTCCCCCGGTAAATTCCCTTCCGCGTTTGGCGATCCATTCGTATTCTTTGCTTCCATAACTTACAAAAACCATTTTAACCTTTTCCTTAAAGCCAGATGTTTTGCTGACATCGTCCAAAGAAATTGAAGCACCGCTGAAGAGCCCTATATAGGAAAACATATCAACATTGGCAAGTGTAATCATTTTTGTTTCCATGCTACCCATCGAAAGGCCTGCCATGGCACGATGGGGCTGATCGGGTATGGTGCGGAAATTATTATCAATATATGGAATTAATTCTTCAATAAGAACCATTTGAAATGGCTTGATATCAAAATCTTTGAGGCCACCAAACCTGATCTCATTTGTCATACCGTAAGTCATTACAATAATGAATGGTTTGGCTTTTCCTTCGGCAATCAGGTTATCCATAATCAGGTTGGCATGACCCTGGTTACCCCAGGCAGTTTCATCCTCGCCCCAGCCATGCTGAAGGTATAGTACAGGATATCGCTTTGTCTGGTCTTTATCATAATCGGGCGGGGTGTAAACAAAAGCCCGTCGGATGGTATTGGTACTTTTGGAAGGAAAAAGTACCTGCTGTACACGACCATGAGGGACATCTTTAAGGGCATAGAAATCCTGATCGAAAGCAGGAACTTCAATACCGCTTTCCCAACGAACTGAACCATAGAAATTTAATGTTCCCGGATCATTGAATATTCCTCCATCAACGATGAGGTGGTAATAATGGAACCCTTCATCGAGAGGTTCAAGGGTAGTTCCAGTCCAGGCTCCATCATCGGATTTTGTAAGCATCGTGCCTTCGCGGCCACCGAGGGTAACCTTAACACTTTTGGCTTCAGGGGCTGCAATACGAAACCGGGCATAGCCCTGTGAATTTACCTTTGGATATTCCTGCCCGGGTTGGTTGAGGGAAGAAGGTTTAAAATCTTCTTTAATATCCGGATTCTCGTTTTGTGCCCAACACAATGAAAATGAATAAATTAAAAGTGAAGCTATAAAATAAATATTTCTTTTCATCATAAAAAAATTTTAAGATTAGTTGATTTTAAATACAAGTTGCGCAAACTGATAAAAGCTGCGCCTCCATGATTGCCACTCGTGGGCTGTATTTTGGGAAATATAAAAATGCGCATTCATACCTGCTTTTTTAATATTATCGGTATTTTCTTCAGGATTTCCACCAAAGTTAAACCTGCGGTCTTCAAGTTCACGACTGCCGTAACCGATAAATACAAGTTTATTTTTTTCTTTAAATGCCGGGTTATTATTAATATCTTCAGGGGTAATGCTCCCTCCGCTAAAGAGGCCAGTGTAAGAAAAAATATCAGGATGGGCAAGTGTGATCATACGGGTTTGCATCCCACCCATAGATAACCCTGCCATTGCCCGGTTTGTGGGATCTGCAAGGGTACGGTAATTCGTATCAATCATCGGAATAATGTCTTCCAGCAGGGTTTTCATAAAGTTGTCAGCCCATCCTTTTGGTGGCCAGGGGCCGCTTGGACGTTCTCCGGGTTTTGGACGGGGAGTCCCTTCAGGCCATTTCCATGTCCCGTTATCCATTACAATAATAAAAGGTAAAGCTTTGCCTTCAGCAATCAAATTATCCATAATGAGATTTACCCTGCCTTGATTTGACCATCCTGTCTCATCTTCGCCGCCTCCGTGCTGGAGGTAAAGTACGGGGTAACGCTTTGTAACATCGTTGTCATAATCGGGTGGCGTATATACAAAACAACGCCGTATGGTCTGATTGATTTTCGAGAAATAAAGGTGCTGGCGTACCTGTCCATGGGGAATATTCTTTAATGAATAGAAATCCTGATCCAGGGCTGGAACCTCAATCCCACTGCCCCAACGGCTGGCACCATAGAAATACAAACTATTCGGATCGGGAACGGCAGCTCCGTCAACCCATAGCTGGTAATAGTGAAATCCTTCATCCTGGGGGGCTGATTCACCGGTCCATATGCCTCCTGTATCTTTTACCAGGTCATATTTAACAGCGCTGATATCGAGTTGTACGCGTTGCGCTTCGGTAGCTGAAATCCTTGCACGCACCCTACCCTCAGAATTCACCTGGGGGTACTCCCGTCCGGGCTGGTTGGTTGATGCCGGTTTAAAATCTTCGACAATTGACTTTTCAGTCTGTGCAAAACAGATTCCACTGATGAGCATCATAATCAGCAGAATAGTTAGTTGTTTTTGTTTCATTTTTGTTCCTCCTTTATAGTAAGTTATTTGTTTTGTTATCAGAGTTTAACCCTTGTTTCCTTTCCTAAATATTTTATGTTTTTGCTTGTTTTTTCAGACTTTTCAAGTCCGGTCCCATTTCCTGAAGTGACTTTAACAATATGAAAATTTCTCGATGTAAGCATTCCCGGAAAAGACCCTTTTTGTTCAGATATGGTTAATATCTTATTTTTATCGCTCCATTTAAATGTAATCGCTGAGTACAAGCCCTTTTCGTAATTGTAACCATCCCCTTCATCTTCATAAAGCGTAAATTCACCGTCAGCGCCTTCATATATGCGAATTTCAAGATTATCCCACTTTTTTTCTTCTGCATACTGCACTTTTGGGCCGATTGGCAATATTGATCCGGCTTTCACAAACAAAGGCATGATGTCTAAAGGTGTTTTTCTGGCAATCCTCTGGCCGCCTTCAAACGTTTCACCAGTCCAAAAATCTATCCAGTTGATGCCCTTAGGCAGGTATAGTATCCTTTCTCCTACTGCACTGAAATCTTCTTTCCCGTCTTTCGAATACATGCCTTTGGTAACCGGGCAAACCAGGATTGATTTTCCGAACATATACTCATCATTGATGTCAAGAGCATCTTTATCGGCAGCAAAATCCATTACCAGGGCACGCATCATGCTCGATCCATTGGCTGTGGCATCCCACGATGCTGAATAAATATACGGGAGCAGCAGGTAACGCAGGTTAATGTATTTTTCAATGGCATCGTATACAGGATCGCCTTTTTGACCAAACTGGTATATTTCACGAGGGGCACCTTCGCCATGCGAACGCATCATGGGACAGAAAGCCCCGAATTGAAGCCAGCGTGCATAGAGTTCGCGGTAATCGGCATTCTGAAGCGGATTTTTAAAATCCCAAAGAAAAAAACCTCCTATATCGCTGTTCCAGTGAGGAATTCCGCATAGTGAAAAGTTCAGGCCTGCAGATATCTGGTTTTGCAAAGCTTCCCACGAAGCCACCACATCACCCGACCAGGTATTGGCCCCGTAGCGCTGTTGGCCGGCAAAGGCCGATCGGGTAAGGATGAATACACGCTTATCGGATGTAACCTCGCGTTGATGTTGATAAACCCCGCCCACAGTCATTAACGGATAGGCATTGCGCACCTTACGGAAAGAACCCAGAAAGGTTTTTGTATCAAAATCGGAAGGCTTGGGATTAAAATGATCGGGCTCGGAGGAATCAATCCACCAGCCGTCCATGCCAAGGGAGAAAATGCCGGTATTTAGATACTTCCAGTATATATCCCGCGCCTTCGGATTGTAGGCATCGTAAACCCTTACTCCCGATGGATAGTCAAGACGGGGCGGCCATTTTTCAGAACCCGATTGGGGCCAGGTGTCAAACCTGAACAAAGCACCAATGCTATCAAGCTCACGATATTGTTTGGTCATTGGGCCGAAGGAATTCCATACAGAAATAATCACGTGTGCATTCAGGTTGTGCAGATCCTCAACCATTTTTTGCGGGTCGTAAAAACCGGGGTTTAAAAATTCCATGGCATTCCACAGATAATTGTTGCCCCAGTATTGCCAGTCCTGGATGATACCATCGAGTGGCACCCCCAGCTCGCGGTATTTTTTCACCACACCAACAGTTTCATCCTGACTTTTGTACCGCTCTTTACTTTGCCAGTATCCATAGGTCCACAAAGGAAACATGGGCACTTGCCCGGTAAGGTCGCGCATTTGGGCAATCACCCCGTCAGCATTTCCACCATACATGAAATAGTAGTCAATACCATCACCAACTTCAGATGTAAAAGAAGTTTCCCCGGAGCTATCTTTAAAAATTGTCGGGGAATAATTATCCCAGAACACGCCGTATCCCTTAACCGATTGAAAAAAAGTCACAAAATCCCATGTATTGTTCTGAATCATCTTAACCTCCTGGTTGCGCTGTGACATTTTACCATTCTGAAGAATACCCAAACCGTAAAGAGTTTCGTCTTTTTCAAGCAAAAACGATTGGCCCACGCTAAAGGTGTTATTCCCTGCATCGTTAAAAGCGGTAAACGTAGCCCCCTTTTCGTGCTCATCCAAAAGGATGTTGCCTGAAAGATCCCGAAAGGTAACCTTGCCGCTCTTTAAGTTCAAAAAAGCCTCTGTCTTTTGACTTTTCAGCACGATTTCATCAGCCTGACGAATTATTTTAAAATTGGCGGATTGGGGTACTTTGATTACCGACAGGCTCTCTTTTTTAAAGTACGTATCCTGTGGCCATTTTAAAACCCTGATTATTGAAGGAGCGTAAAATTGAATTTCAATTACCGTTGAGTTTATTTGAGTTTGAACCCCCAGGTCAGTTTTAAGGTATGATTGTGAATACGCGGTAAAATTCCATGCAATTATGCTGAATACAAGCATAAATACATTCCTTTTTTTTCTGTTTTTAGTATGTAATTTTATCATTGTCATAGTCATTTCAAAAGCATTAAAAGTACTTTATCGTTTAACCCATTCTTTACCTTCCGGAGTTCTTCGCCACGCAAAATATGAATCCAGAACTTCAAGTGAATTTCTATCGGGCACCTCACCCAGGTATGCGGTCGGCCCCAGGTGCATTACAACCGGATTTTCTTTACTAAATGCCGGCCATTCGGGTACATCACTTCCATTAGGATGGCCATATTTTGCAAAGTTTGTCCAATAGGTAGCCATTATTTCAGATATTACCAGATCTGATTTTGAAATGTTCGGATTAGAGGAGTTGATGTTCATGAATACATAAGGTACATCCACCCCGTGAGGGGTTCCATGATCTGTCTGTGGCGAATCTTCAGTGTATTCAGGGTGCTGATCGAAATAGTAGAAATATACGGATGATTTCCCTGTTTGCGATTGTAAGCGGGCCCAGCTCCATGTGTGCCATCCAAAAGCGGCATCGCGCATCAGGTTGCGGGCACTTCTCGGCACTGTGGTTTTTCCGACAGGATAAGCCCCGATAAGCTTATCTGCAAAAGGTCCAAAGCGTTTTTTTACTCCTGAAATAAATTCTTCGGGGGTACGGCCCGGCATAAAACTAAGTCCTTCGTCAGAGTTGTAGCCGATAAGCACAGGCACATCATTATATTTCCCCGACTCATAGAGAATATATTGATCATCAGGGATTACATAACCATCAACAACCGGCCACCCTCCCGGCAGCGTCCAGCCGCGGGGGATAAGTTTTTCGGCATCTATATTGCGTAATTCGTTAATTGACGAGGCACCAAATCCTTTGACATATTCAACACCTTCCTGTTCAGCCTGCGCCAGTGTTTTCATGTTTTCACCAGGGTATGTTACAGGGCGTGCCGGGCCAAATGACCCTCCGCTTTGCGAAATAGCGCCGTGGAACAATCCTTTGGCCAATGGTGAGGCACACAACATACTTACAGCTATTCCACCGGCCGATTCTCCGAAAATGGTCACTTTTCCGGGATCTCCGCCAAAGACAGAAATATTCTTCTGAATCCATTCAAGCCCGGCTATCATATCGAGCAAACCATAATTACCTGAAACCCCATGCGGGTTTTCAGCGCTTAATTCGGGGTGGGCCAGAAAACCGATTTGTCCCACGCGATAAGCAATACTCACCAGTACAACTCCTTTGCGGGCGAGATGTTCACCATTGTGAACCGGATCAGATGTGGAGCCAAAGCTGAACCCTCCGCCATAAATCCATACCAGCACGGGTAGTTTTTCTTTGGGTGACCTGGCAGGGGTCCATACATTAAGGTATAGACAATCTTCACTTTTGCCCGATGCAGGATTTCCTCCCTGCATAGGTGCAGGTGCGTATGCAGTGGTTTGTTTTACACCTTCCCACTTTTCAACCGGCTGTGGCACCTTCCAGCGTAATTCACCTACCGGAGGGGCTGCAAAGGGAATTCCTTTGTAAATGGCTAAATTATTTGTAACAGTACCCTGAATGATTCCACCCTCAACCCTTACCTGGCCGGGCTGAAGTTTTGAACATGACTGTAATATTAAAAAAAAGATAATGGTAACATTAATAACCCTGATATTCATATTGTTATTATTTTAATAGTTGTTCAAATATTTCCCGGCATAAAAGTCTCATTTCACTGTTTTAATCCTTATTACTGTCAGGGACATTGCCGGAGTTTCGTATTCAAATGTTTTGCTTACTGTAAATACTGATTTCACAGGGACAACATTGTCAGGTTTTTCAAATGTATTCTCAGCATCCGAACTACCGGTCAGCAATATTTTTTCAGCATCAGCAGCAATTTTTTTAAACCGTGAAAGATCAACCTTCATGGTTTTTGGAACAACACCGGCATTTACCAGTTTAATTATTATATCCCCTGTTTTTGAATCTTTGACACACGATGCTGCCAGGGTTGAATCGGCCTTGTTTTTGGTAATTACATTATCAAAATAATAGTCGCCCTTGTTGGTCATAAACATTTTCTGGACATAATAATTCGGAGTCGGGCAAATGCTGGTATTGTCGAAAAAAATCAGGTCGGTTTTCCACTGTGTAAAACCTTTTTTGGCAAGCAGTGGCGCATAAGAGGCCATTATCACCACGTCGCCATTGCGTTCAAGGCCGGTTAGATAAGCTGCCTCTGCCATGGCATTTCGCAATTTGTTTCCCCACGAAGCATATTCACCGAGGTAAACTTTGCTTTCTTTCCGGTTATAGCTATCATATCGGTACTGATTGGCAATCAGCCATTCGGGTTGCACATAATAATGTTCATCAATAACCGGTACTCCGAGTTTTCTTGCAAAAGCCCATCCTTTGTCGTAGTCTTCACCGCTGTGAAAAGGTCCTGAAGTTCCTATCACAGTGATTTCAGGATATAATTCTTTTACGACCTGAAAAATCATTTTGAACCGCTCTTCAAATTCAGGTGTAATTTTATCTTCGTTACCTATGCCGATATACTCAAGGTTGAACGGCTCAGGATGCCCTGCAGCAGCACGTTTAGCGCCCCAGGTGGAAGTAGCAGGCCCGTTTGCCCATTCTATAAGGTCGCATATTTCCTGGACATATTCGGGCATGTCTTCTTTAGGAATAGCCTTCTGGCCCACACCTCCTATCCGCCATGTGCCTCCGGAATTCTGACAACTTACCCCTGCCGGCAACACCGGTAAGGGTTTTGCGTCGATATCTTCGCAAAACAGGAAATACTCATAATACCCCAATCCTGTGGTTTGGTGATACCCCCATATATTCCGCTGGCTTTTACGTTCTTCAACCGGCCCAATTGTATTTTTCCACCGGTACATATTTCCCAGGCCATCACCATGAACCAGGCACCCTCCCGGAAAGCGGACGAATTTCGGTTTCATATCGGCAAGTATTTGCGCCAGGTCGGCACGTAAGCCGTTGGGCCTGTTTTTGAAAGTTTTTTCAGGAAAAAGCGAAACCATATCCATTGCAAGTTTCCCGGTATTTTTGGCAAGAACCACAAGAAATGCACTGTCACAGTCTGCTAATGCAGTAAGTTCGGTTACATATTTCTGCCACTTTCCAAAGGATATCGTAACCGTACTTTTTGCAAAGACCTCGCCTTTTCGGTTTTGCAGGCTCACCAGCAAGTCTAACGGCTCATCCGAAAGCAGATTGGCAAACATTGAAAAGCTATACTTTTCTCCATTTCTTATTACAATACCATCGAACCCCGGGTTTTTTAACCCGACACCTGATTCTCCTTTGTACTGTTCGTAATTACCAACGTGTTCGATATCCAGTACAACGTAATGCGGATTGTTGGGATGAACCGGCGCTTTTGTCTCGACACTTATCCTTCCGTATGAATAACCAGGGGAGATATATTCCCAATAGGATAAATTATGCCACTCTCTTCTCTCAGCCGGATTATATTCAAATGAGCGGTTCTGAATCAGTTCGGCATACAAACCTCCATCTGCCGAATAGTTTATATCCTCGAAAAATAAACCAAACAAATCGGGACTGATTTTTTTCCCTCCCTGCAAAGTTTGTGCTTTTAATGTATCTGCTGTTTTAAATACAAAAATTGAAATTGCCAAAATGGTAAGAATTTTAAAAATTGCAGATGTGCATTTATTTTTTAAAGAACGGTTACTTGTCATATTTATAATATTTTATATTTCGGTAAATATTAGTTTTCAGTATTCTACTATTTGTTTTGTCCAAGTCGGGCCATCTATGTAAAACATGCTGTTTTTGTAATATACCGGTTCATAACCCATCTGAGGGGTTAGTTCCCAGGGCTCAAAAGTCTGACTATAGGGATATGGCCTTTTTTCGTACATAATGTAATGGCATGAGCTCCATAGATTTCCATCGGGGCCAATGAAAAGGGCATTGTGCCCCGTTTCGCAATAGGGGTCTTCACTGTCTGTGAATTTCAGGTGGTCGTATCCATTTTCTATGGCAAGTTCGGGGCGGTAGCCTTTTTTCCGTGTGCCGAAAATTGGTTCGTCCGATGCCAATTCCCAAGGGCCAAGAGGTGTTTTAGATTTCAGTAAAGCAACTTCATAGCCGCGTGTCCAGGTAGAAAAGAACATGAAATAATACCCTTCCCGTTTAATTACAAAGGGACCTTCGATTCCGCCCACCATCCATTCAGGATATCCGGGCTCTTTTTTGTCGAGAAATTTCTGGATTGGTGTGGTAAGTTTTCCGCTTTCCAGATCAATTTTAGCCTGAAAAAGTCCGTTTCCGCTGCAATAAAGATAAACCTGTCCATCATCGTCTTCAAACAAAGTTGCATCATTATTGTATTGTGGGGTGAGCGGACCGTTTACCAGTTCGTATGGGCCGGTAACCTTTTCGGACGAGAACAGCCAGACACTGTGTGTTTTCATTCCCTTTGGGTCTTCTTTGGTTACTTTTCCACTGTTTACAGTAAGCCAGTACTTACCCTGAATAAAATGAATTTCGGGTGCCCAGAAACGCCCGTTATAAGGGCAATCGGCTGGCAGTTTGCTTGCATCAATTAACCAGGAGTGTTGCTCCCATTTGAGCAGGTCGTCCGACACCAACAGGCGGACGCCAGGATTAGGCCCTGTCCAGACCGGATTTGAAGTGCCGGTGCAATACCACTTGTCCCCAACCTGAATGATGCAATGATCACGCATCGAAATAGCTGTATCCCTGGTAATTGGATTGGTATATGAAAATATCTGTCGGTCTCTGTTCTTGTCAATTGATCCTGTTTGGGCATCTATCGGTACATTACCTGACAAAAAAATGGCACTCAGGCCCCAAATAATCAATGGATTCCTTTTCATCCGTTTAAAATTATTAACCATTTGATAATAAATTGTTTAAAAATTTGAGAACGGATGTAACCGCTCCGCTCTCACATGAACTTTTTTAATCATGCTTGTT
>JAFGPL010000256.1 GCA_016936215.1 Bacteroidales bacterium | reverse complement strand
GTTTAATTAAGACCATTTATGTCCCTCTCCGGGAGAGGGTGCAGGGAGAGGATATAAAATAATAACCTTAATTAAACGACATTGATTCTTATATTGTTTCTTATTTTAACGGGTGGTATTTATAGAACCCCGAAATGTGTTAAAAAAGGCCTGATAATTAAAATCCCCCGTTAAGCTATGGGCTGTGCCTGAGCCGTATTTAATTCTTAGATGCTACTGCCTTTGGAATTTATGGTTTACATCAATAATCACAGGTTGACAATTATTTTAGCATATAACAAACATAAAAAAATTCATCAAAGATTGCGTCTTAGCTGAACGTGAAGGGTTGAAAAATGTAACACCTTGCCGAATCTTTTTTTAGTTGCATTTTTCCTGTAATTTTGCAATCTTAAAATATATATGGCATGAAGACTCAATATATTCCAAACAGTAAAGGTGAGAAAATCAGCGTGGTACTGCCAATCCGCGATTTTGAAAAAATGATGGAAGACCTTGAAGAACTGGAAGAAATAAAAGCATACGACAGGGCAAAATCGCGTAAAAGCAATCCTGTACCGTTTGATCAGGCTGTTAAGGAAATGGAATTATTGCGCAAGGATAATGTATAAGCTTTTTATTGAAAGGGCTGTAATTAAACAGCTTAGAAAAGTTCCTAAGAAGGATTACAAAAAAATTATGGGTGCTATTTCAGCTTTGGCAGAAAACCAGCGTCCTGCAGGATATAAAAAATTAAAAGCCGGCCGGGGCACCGGATTCGTGAAGGAAATTACAGGATCATTTACGAAATTAATGATAACAGCTCATTGTTATCGTGATTGATGCCGGTGACAGGAAAGATATTTATGATTGAAACAAATGGAACGGTTCCGACTGCCAAGAAAAATAAAGAAATCGCTTAAACAAACCATATGGTTGTACCCGCCCGATGAAAAAGACAGCCGACAGATGGCGTTCCCTGCGAGCTCGCAGGAAGATTATGATGCAGTGAAAAATGGCATTGCAACAGAATTTCCCCGAAGCACAAAAGCTGAAATTAAGGTATTTCGCGAAATGCTTGATAAAGAAGTATTTGTCACCGACGAACAATTAAAAACTTTTGTGGAAGATATTTTCAGGGAGGATTTAAGATATTCTTCATACCTAATCCTAACTGAAGCTAAAAAAAATCCTAGGGCAATTCAGGCATATTTCAATTTTGTTAACGCTTATCTGTTATTTCAAAAAGGAGAGAAATCTTATGGCAATATCTGTTGTATGGCTGTTGATACTGCCTGGGAACTATTAAAAACGAAACCAAAAAAGAATAAGAAACAAAGATAAACAGCCTGCTTGCTACCCGGGCAGGACACCTTGCACCATTGAAGGGAAAAGTTGGGCTTGCGCTAATTATTGGTTGTATCAAATAAAAACTCAGGTTTCATACGAATATATTGACTATAGTCTATAAAAAAATAATTTGATAGACAATATTTTGGAAAATATTTAATAGCTTCTTTTTTAATATCTTCAAAATAATCACAATAAAAATCAGTAATTAATATTACTAAATTATCAATAATAATATAATACTGAGGAAGTATCGAAATCAGATCATCTCTTTTATCAAATGGAATATTTGAAACGGAATCTAATTTTTCTTTAATAATTTTTGGTTGAAAGTTATTTTTATAAATAAAAATTTCTAAGAAGACAGAAGATTCATATGCTTTATTCCATTTTTTAAAAACATTTCTTATTATTATACTATCATTATTTAATGAAAGATCAATATTATATTCATTTAATATTACTTCTTCAATATTGAAATTGATACCACTTACAAATGGTTTATATACACTATCAGACTTTAGATTGTAAATTTTGTCGATTTTGTTTATAAACTTATTTAATTTTTCTAGTGAAGAATAATGATTATCCTGTAAAGGAACTCTCTGAATAGAAGAGACTAAGTATATCAATATTATAAAACTTTTCATGTATTAGTTATTTATTTATATATTGGAACCAACATTGTGTTTTTCTTTAATGTATATAACGGCCAAATAATTGTTGAGAGTCCTAGTGTTATGTCAATTGTCATACTGAATCCCGATGCATCGGGATGAAGAACATATTTCACGACCTAAGGGAGTAATCTTTATTCTTGAAATACAGATGTTTATTACATGAGATCGTCTGCCTGGCTTGGCAGACAGGCTTCGCTTAGTTCGCTATCGCTCAACATGACAAAAGATGCTTGACTTGACACTAGGTTGTCCCTGAGCTGTATTTATTCTTAAAGGCTGCTGCCTTTGGTTTTTTATGACTTCCTTTAATATCAAAGGTTGACAATTCTATTGCTTTACAACAAATTTAAAAATTTCCGGGAAAAAGCAGATGATGTGTTATAAATCATTTTTTAATGAAGACACTTGTGCAATTCAGATATACTGTTTAAAAGAGTTTCAGGCCAAGCCTGTAGAAATATATCCGGCAAAGGCACAGCCTTTGCCGAACGTGGGGAAATGAATGCCCTACATCATCCCTGTATTTTATAAGCTTTGCAATCGTTGAATGTTTGTACAAAGCTTTTCCCCTTCTCCTATAGGAGAAGGGGTTAGGCTTGCCAACCATAGCCATAGCGAAGGTTGGGGATGAGGTCACTCAATTTCAGGATTTAAAACTCTCAATTCTCTTAATCATGTAATCCTTTAATCCTAAAAATCCCGGTTCAGACACTCTTCAGACATTTCTTCAATGAACCTTTATCTTTCATCTCATTTCTTTCTCTTTTGCCCTGCCGGGCAACCTACGCAGGTACAACCTGCTTGTTACTGCCTTGAAAGATTCGGGTTACAAACCCGAATCAACGTGGGGAACTTGTGCAACATTTTTTTCTTTAAATTATTTGCATGATGTTAACTTAGGTATATACCATCGATTATAATTATTTTCATAATATTTGCCTGTTGTCTTTTGGAAGATATATATCTTAAATGAACCTGATAATTTATTAATAGAGTCGCCTATTTCAATCTTAATTTTATTATTCTCAATATAATTGCTTAGATTAATCCATTCTGAATTATTTATTTCAATATATGGATATTCTTCAATACTATATTTAATATTTGTTACTACTCCATTAAATGATGAACAAAAGAAATTTTTATGTGCCTTAAAATCAATAAAAAATATATAAAATAAAAATATTAATACACCAAGTATAATAAACGATAATTATATTCTCCTTTTAGTCTTCATTTTCTTAAGAGAGGTTTTTATTACTTAATAAGCATTAACAGTATATTTATAATTAATTGGAGTGATTTGATAAACTGTCAAAAATACTTCATGTAATAAATCTATTATGCTGCCAGTTAATTTATTATCGTTAATTCCTAAAAAATAGGAGTTCTCTTTAACTAATTGAAATTTTTGAAATTGGTTATAAAACTTTGACTTCTTAAAACGATTATAATTCAATTTATTATTCAATTTTGCATTATTAAAATTTAGTTCAATAATTAAACCTTGATCATTTACAAGCTCAATACCTAATGCCCATTTTTTTACATCTTTTTGCTTGTATATCTGAGCTATTACTTGTCCATTTTCTCTGAAAAAATCAATTTGAATATTTTTTTCAGAACTATTTAATATCGTTCTTAAAGCATTATCTAATGATATCTCTGTCATGATTAATTTCCTATACTTTTAAATCCCTGATATACGCCCAGAGCTGAACCCCCTATTGCAGCACCCCGTTCGGCTTAGGCTGTGCCTGAGCTGTATTTATTCTTAAAGGCTCTTGCCTTTGGTATTTTTAGGTTTCTGTAGAAAATCTTTGTTTAACGTTTTTAATGCTTTACCACAAATATAAAAATTTCCGGGAAAATCAGATGAAATACTATAAATCACTTATATAAGAAGACTTTTGTACAATTCAGTTAAAAATGTTCAGTAGAAATTCAGGCAAAGCCTGAGAGGATACTTCCGGCAAAGGCACAACCTTTGGCGCACGTGGGGTAAATGAATCAAGGCTAAATGAAATGATCAGCACGCATTGCGCTATCGCTAAACGCGCTATAAGGGAGGGGAAATGTAAACCCTACATCATCCCTGTATTTTATAAGCTTTGCAATCGCCAACTGTTTGTACAAAGTTTTCCCCCTTCTCCTTTAGGAGAGGGGGCAGGCTTGCCAACCGCAGCCTTAGCGAAGGTTGGGGGAGAGGTCAGGATTGGCAGAATTTAAAACTCTCAATTCTCTTAATCATGTAATCTATTAATCCTAAAAATCATGGTTCAGACACTCTCCCGGTTCAGACATCTCTTCAGACATTACTTCAAAGAACTTGCATATTTTATCATCTATTAATCTTTATCCTGTAATAGACTGGTTTTAAGTTGAAAGAAAGTCTACCATATCGTATTTAAAAGCATTATTAGAATAAAAATTACTAGTAATCCCAAAAATACACTGAACAGGTTTTTTGAGTTAATTACCACAAATTTCTTATAATTAGTCTTATATTTGAAGCACCAAATTATTGAAGCACCCAAGAATCCTATTAATCTAAAAAAATCTTTATCATATGCCATAATTGATAAGTTAGTCTTTTGTAATTGATTTCACTATATGATGTAGTCTACTACTTTGAGTAAGAAAATTTTTACCATTCACATATAATTTAGAATTAAATTCACTTAATTCTGACTGAAATTTTGAATAAGCTCGATAACCAACTGAGCGTAAATGTGAATGTAAAGGTCCTTTAAACCATCCTTTGGTCCCTATAGCATATTCATTGTACGTTGCTAAAGGGATTGCTTGAGCAGCCTTAGCTTCAACTGCAAAAATTGCAGGTGCAGTATTTACAAATGCATCAATTCTATCACTACCGCTTACTAATCTGTTGTTTATATGTCTAGCATCAGGTCCTAAAACCATTGATTGTGCTGTTACAGCAATACCATCAACAATATCCCATGCAAATGATGCGAAAATATTATTACTTTGACTCCATTTATCCATAAATGTTTCCCTTACTGGTAACCAACACTTTGCCTCAGTTATTTTTAATGGGTCTATAATTATCACATCCTTTCCAAGTCTAAATTCTATAGACTTCCACATATCCATCCCATTGGAAGCAACTTGATCCCATGTATATTCAAATCCAAATATTTTTCCCCAGGTTCTCTTAACAAAACCTAAATCTTCACTCCACTTTACTTTTTCACCATCCGGTTCCACCCCATTCACCCAATTATTCCCCATACCCAGATACGGGCTCCAGTACTGCCCTGCAGGGTCGGGTATCATCCAGCGGCCTATGCGGGCATCGTAGAGGCGGGCTTCGAACTGGTTGTAGCCGGTTTCGTGGTCTTTTTCGGCGAACTGTCCCTGGTAGCCAAACCGGTAGTTGCTTTCGCTGCCACCGGTGCGGCCGGGCATTACCATGTCGCCAGGGTAGTAATCGGCATAGTAGTCGGGCATGGCATTGTTCACATAGCTGTCGCTTATTACGGCGCGTACATTGCCCAGGTGGTCGATAAGCTCGTACTTCTTCAGTACTGTAGTACGGGTGTATAATGCATGGTTTTCCGGTTCGGCAGGTATCACCTTATATGCCGGCTGTACCAAATGCCCTGTCAGTAAGGAGGTATCAGCAAGCGTAAGGTTAAATCCACTGGTCAGGTTGCTTTTAATTGCATGAATGGTCTGTGTTCCTGCAACGCTTGCATAAATGCGCCTGTCGTTTTCAAGCCGGAGGCTGGAGCCGGAACTTAATTGCAGGTGAGGAATTGAAGCAATACGTTTTCCCTGCATATGATATGATTGTTTTAAACAACCCATTCCATTGTTTTCATGTCCATGCAATTTAACAATTATTTGCTTACTGGAGATTTTTTGAGATTAAAAAAATTGCGTAACGCTGGCAGGTTCTTTTTATATATATGGCTGGTTTTAATAAATGATATTTAATCCCTAAATTTTTTTTGCAAATAAAAACCCTCCTTCCGTCCCTTCAGGGATGGTACACGATCATTCGCATACCATGTACAACCGGGGGTAGGGTCATACCTGATAATACAATTAACTTCCTTATAGATCTTGTAAACCAGTTTGGCATTATAAAGGCGCACATGATTACCGGTAGGAGAATATTTCCGATTTGCTTTCATGTTATCATTGCCACTCACTTCCGTAACTTTAAAACCAGACAAACCTATACCTTCTAAAACCCCCGCGAAGCGCTCCCTTTAGGGTTGGGGTAAAACCCCCAGCATAAAAACAAAAAGGTCCAGGCGGACGCATCGGTAAACCAGTTTTTGTTTTCTTCCTACAGCCTTGGACTATTGAGGGGGGCAAAGCGATGTACGCAGGTATAACCTGCTTGTTGCTGCTCATATAAGCTGTTTGCCTTCAAAGCAAGGTTTACCGGTTATTTCGATTCGGGTTGCAAACCCGAACCAGCGCAGGGGAGAGGTCAGGATTGGCAGGATTTAAAACTCACAACTCATTTAATCAAGTAATCCCTTAATCCTGTAAATCATGGTTCAGACACTTTTCATTAATTTTCTTCAAAGAACCTGCTTTTATCTTTAAACTATCTCAACCTTATTTTTTATTTCAACCCTTTTCGTTAAGTCACAAGCGGACCTGCCTTACCGGCAGGCAGACGCTTGCACCAATTAGGGGGAAATGTTTTTAATAATGAATTAGCTGATGCCTTTCAATAAAAATGAGCGGTAAATAAATATCTTGTATACAAGGTTCAATTTTACTATTATTAATTAAAGTATCAATTTGTAATAATAAAGGTTTAATCAGATTAATACTATCTAAATTATATGCAAATATTTTAGAATTAAAATAATCATTGGTTTTATATATATTAAGGATTAATTTCTTTGGCCAATTAGGAGGTAATAATCCATAATTCTTAATTGAATCTGCTTCAATATTTTTGTATGTATAATTGAAAAAAATTTGGATTATAGATTTAGACATATTTTCATCATTAAAATTGTTTAAAGTACCATCTGAACAAATCGATTTTGGAATTTCCATATTTTTAAGCAAAGAATTATTTAAATTTATATCAAGTAACAATATATCATTAAATGGTGAAATGAAATTAAATATATTTATATCTTTAAGTGTTTTAAAATGTTTTAAATTGTTATCAATTCCAAATAATCCCTTTTCATAAATTTTTAATTCAGTATCATGCAATTCCTGATTTAAAATAAACTTTATTGAAATTTTACTTTTGAAGTATGTACCAATCGATTTTTGATCAGTTTTGTTTAAGTAATACATTAACTCATCTAAACTGTTTGGCATAGATAGACTGTCAATGATATATTTATCTATCGCAAAATTTAGAGTATTTATAAAGAACAAACTTTTATCAGATTTAATACTTGTATATTATAGAAATAAATATGCTTGAATAAGTAAAAAAATGCTCATAATAAAAATAAATACGGTTATTTTTTTATATTTTTTCATAATCATAAAATATATTGTTATTGAGCGTAATATCCAAAATTACTAGGTGATATCCATCTCGAAGATGGTAATTTTGATAAGTGATTATTCCAATTGTTATATTGAGTATATCTATCATCCTTATTTCTTATATAGTATTCTTCGGCTGTAGTTAGAATTGTTTGTCTTTGGATCGTAATTAGTTCCGCTTTTAGTTAAATCAAAAGATAAAATCATTGGAGCAACATCTATAAACGCAGCCATTTTATGATCTGCGGTTGCTCGCGAACCGCCTATTGATTTACCTTGCGATCCCCCGTTCGGCTCAGGCTGTGCCTGGGCCGTATTTATTCTTAAAGGCTTATGCCTTTGGTATTTTGAGTTTGCATAAATTATCTTCGTTTGCCACTTTTTCTGCTATACAACAAATTTAAAAATTTCCGGGAAAAGGCAGTTGTTGCGGTATAAATCATTTAGGAATCCGGAATTTTGAACAACTCAGCTAAAAATGTTTTGAAGAAATTCTGGCAAAGCCTTTAAAAACATAACCGGCAAAGCCCCACCCGGGTGCACACCACTTTTAACACACCTTAACACTTTGGTGTTGACAATTTACGCTCCATTTCTCACAAAATCATTATTTTTGCCATTTCAAAAGGGGACGCTGACAAATGCACTATTTTGGTTCATATGTTTCGCTGCTTAAGCGGCTGATGTTTATTTTGCTCATTTACAGCTTGTGCAGGCTGGGATTTTTCCTGTATAATCTTGGGTGGTATTCCGATATGGGCATGTATGATATTTTTACCGCCTTTGCAAAAGGTGTGTTGTTCGACCTGAAGACGATCCTTTATATCAACCTGGTTTTTATTTTTTTATCACTCCTGCCTTTCGGTTTTATTTTTAATCATGGTTACCAGTTGATGCTGAAGGTTTTCTTTTTCGTTACCAACCTGGTGCCGCTGGGATTTAACATCGCTGACTACGAGTATTCGAAGTTCATTGGTAAAAGAAGCGATATCATTATTTTCGGCGTGCAGGAAGATGTTAAAGAGCAGTTCGGCCAGATGATGCTCGATTTCTGGTACCTGGCTGTTATTCTTGTTTTTTTTGGTTTTATTATGTGGAAGTTTTATCCGAACAGTATAACCAAACGGCAAAGAATTAAAAATACTTATATTTTCCCGGTTATTCTTCTTTTTCTCGGTTTAGTGTTTCTCGGGTTGAGGGGCAGTTTTAAAGTAAAACCCCTGCTTCCGGTTGCTGCCTACACCGGCTCACCCGAACGTGCCACCCTGATGCTCAACACCCCGTTTTGTATCATCCACACCATCGGCAAAGAACCCCTTGAGGTGCTTCATTATTTTTCGGATGAAGAACTTGACAACTATATTCAAAAGCCATATTTTCAGCCGGATACAAACCGTATCGGTAGTAATATTGTGATTCTTATTGTTGAAAGCCTTGCGCCCGAATTTGTTGGTTATCTGAGTGGTGATACACGCTTTACACCGTTCATTGACAGTCTGGCTTCAAAAGGCCTGGCATTCAGATATGGCATGTCGAACGGGCGTACTTCACAGCAGGCAGTGCCTTCAATCCTCGCCGGCATACCACAGCTTATGGACGAGTCAATAGCTACATCGGTATACCAGACCAACAGCTTTTTCTCCCTGGCCGATGATCTTAAAAAATCTGGTTACGGGGCTTATTTCTTTCACGGCGGCAATAATGGCACCATGGGTTTCGATAAATTCACAGGCAAGCTCGGATACCAGTATTTTGGTGCTGATGAATACCCCGATAAGGCCGATCACGATGGTAGCTGGGGTATTTACGACGGCCCCTACCTGCAATACTGTGTCCGTATGCTTACCGGGCTTCCCAAACCATTCTTTGCAGCCATTTTTACCCTTAGCTCGCATCAGCCGTATGCCATACCAAAAGATGTGAAGCATTTGTTTACAAAAGGCAAAGAGCCAATTCAGAATGCTGTTGCCTATGCCGATTACTCCATCAGGGGATTCTTTGAGGAGGCTTCCAAATCAGACTGGTACCGGAATACTTTGTTCGTGATTACGGCCGATCACACCCATCCGCCCGTTGAAAAGAAGTTTGACGGTTTTATTGATGAATACCGGATACCTATCATTTTTTATCATCCTCAAATTTCTCTTTCGGCTGATACAGAACAGATTGTACAGCAGGTTGATATCATCCCTTCTGTGGCCGATTTTCTTGGACTTGATCCTGATCCGCTGCCACGGTTCGGCAAGTCGGTTTTTCTGAAAGAAGCTGAAAGAAATGCAATCATTTACAATCATAATTCATATTATCTTGCCAAAAAAGGATATTACCTTGAGATGATTGACGGGAAATTCAGGTTCAGAGACTGGTACGATCATCCTGTTACATTTTCCGGCAAAGCAATGGCAGATACAAGCCTTATCAAAGCTTATCGCCAGTACTTCAACCACAACATGGTGAATAATTCTTTTTTAAGGCAATAATAAAAAGCAGTGTCTTTTGATGAGCCTGTATTCAAAGAACCATAAACATTAGCAAGCCATCGTGATGTTTACAAAGATGTCTTATTAATTGTTTTAAACTATATAAAAGCCGTATATCAATTTTTTGTATCTTGGTAAACAAAAATGGTGATGGACAATACAGCTTTTAAAATATTGCTAATTGACGATGAACCTGATATACTCGAGTTCCTCTCCTATAACCTGCAAAAAGAGGGATTTGTTATATTTAAAGCAACACAGGGCAGGGAAGGGATAGACCTGGCACGTCAGCATCAGCCGCATCTTATTCTTCTCGATGTAATGATGCCCGAAATGGATGGTATTGAGACATGTCAGATCATACGGTCCCTTCCGGGACTTGAAAGAACCGTGATAGCTTTTCTTACCGCCCGTGGCGAAGATTATTCGCAGATTGCCGGATTTGAAGCCGGAGCCGATGATTACATCACCAAACCCATAAAGCCGAAAGTGCTCGTGAGCAGGATCAATGCATTGCTGAAAAGATATGACAAGATTATACAGAAAGAGCAACATCAGATTTCAACCAAACGCGTTCAGCATGGGGATATACTTATAGATACCGAAAAATATGTGATCGAAGTCGAAGACCGGGAACTGGTGTTGCCGAGGAAAGAGTTTGAACTGCTTTTCCTGCTTTCATCCAAACCAGGCAAAGTCTTTACACGTGATGAAATATTCAGCCGTGTATGGGGCGATGATGTGATTGTAGGCGACCGCACCATTGATGTGCATATACGAAAATTGCGCGAAAAAATCGGGGAAAAGCATATCAATACCGTGAAGGGGATAGGCTATAAATTTATTGAGTAAACTGCAAAGTGTCGAGATGAAGTCTGGCTAATATGGTAACAAGTCTATTTTCTGGTTCTGAAGTGAAAAATCCCTCGATGTCTTTGCAAGATTGATTGAATACAATATAAGGTTCTTGGTTTCATTCAGTATATCAAGATATAAAATACTTACCCTCGTGCTGGGGTTTTCTGTTTTAATGCGTTTCAGGTGGTTTTTCCGCATCTTAACCAATTCTGCAAGCAACTCCTGCATAAACAGGTTTATTTTATCAATGTCTTGATATTTACCTGTTGAAACAGTTTTTACCACTTTATCGAAAAATACTTTAAGGTTTTTGAGGAATGATTTAAGGTCTTCAGCTTGGGCTGAGTTCAGGGGTGGATGGTTATTGTCAACATGGTCAAAAAGAGGTTGGGAAATAAAAGTCATGCAGTGTGCGGTTTCCCTAAGATAATCAAGCAACTGTACATAATAATCCCCGGTTTCAGTTGACCCTTCAGCATTAAGGTGACGAACGGTCTCGTGAACGTTCTTTTTAAAGGCTTTGACTTCGCGATTAAGCTTTTTCACTTCCTTGACGGCTTTTGCCAGTTTCTTTCGTTTTTCACCTATAAATGCATTAATGACCGTACTGTAAAGCTCCGAAATAGCAATAAGCGAACTTACAACCCTTAAATTACATTTTTCCAAAACCGAATCACCGTTTAAGTCAGCATCTACCACCAGTTCTTCTTCTGTTTTTTTGCTTTCTTCTATTTCCCTTTTCTTGTGTACAGTATGGGTTTTGTAAACAAACCCGATGGCCACCAAAATTAGCCCTGCGATTGCATAGGGCCCGCCCCAGTTGATTAGCAATGCAATAAGAAAAGCAATGGTAAAGGCGCTGAAGGCTGTAAAGAACCAGCCCCCTATTACTGCAATTACACCTGTTATTCGGTAAACGGCACTTTCCCTCCCCCAGGCTTTGTCGGCCAGCGATGAACCCATGGCTACCATAAATGTAACATAGGTGGTAGAAAGCGGGAGTTTATGCGATGTGGCAAATGCAATAAGACTGCTTGATACGGCAAGGTTGACCGACGCTCTTACAAGGTCGAAGGAGATGCCCTTTTCTTTTTTCAGCATTTTTTTATAAGGTTTGTCATCAAAACGCTTATCAATAGCTTTAAGTAAAGAATCGGGCAGGATGTACCTGAAAAAACTGCCAATTTTTAACCAGTGACGAACCAGCGTACGTGCAAATACTGAAGATGAAAAACGTTCTGTAATTTCTTCCTGGCTGCTAAGATTGAGCTGTGTCTGCACCACAGTCCTTGCTTTGCGCGATAACCAGAGCGTGGTTACCATAACTAAACCAGCAATCAGCAAAAAGGCAGTCGGGGTATCTACCTTTGCCTGTAATGAACTCATTTCAAAACCATCGGCCGGTAATACACCTTGGGATGCAAAGGCTTTATAAGATTCGTAACCTGCGAGCGGAACCCCGATGAAATTTACAAGGTCGTTCCCTGCGAATGCCATGGCAAGGGCAAATGTGCCAAACATAACAATCACCTTAAAGACATTTACTTTAAATATCCAGTAAAGCAATTGCGTGAGAATGGTCCAGAAAACAAAGCTTATGGCCATGATCAGCATGCTGTGGGTTGATATCCATTCAATATTTGCATCGCTTAAAAATGAGGAACCTTTGGCGCCTTTTATCAGGATAAAGTAAGTGATACCAGTAATGGCAAGTCCTCCCCATAATGAGCCAAAATATTTCAGGGTCTTTTTAATATTAAAAGTAAAAATTATACGTGTAACGTACTGAATAACAATGCCAACTGTGAAGGCTATGACAACTGATAATAGTATTCCGGTAATAATCAGCAATGCCCGGTCGGTATTGATGAATTTGCTCATGTCGGCCATGGTGTAGGCCGAATGCTTGATCTTTATAAGTGAAACAGCAACGGCCGAACCTAACAGTTCAAAAACTATCGAAACAGTGGTGGAAGTTGGCAAACCGAAGGTGTTGAACAGGTCGAGCAGGATAACATCGGTGATCATTACAGCCAGAAATATGATCATGATCTCTGAAAACACAAACATCCGGGGATGAAAAATGCCGTTACGGGCCACTTCCATCATACCGCTTGAAAATGTTGCGCCGATAAGCACACCCAGGGCGGCAATCAGAATAATGATCCTGAAAGGCGCTACTTTGGACCCAATAGCACCATTAAGAAAATTTACTGCATCGTTGCTTACCCCTACAATCAGGTCTGAGATAGCTAGTATAAAGAGAATGATAACAATTACCAGGTAAAAATTTTCCATAGTATCGGTTGTTAGGATGTTTCCGGTTACAAATGTAATTTCATTATTTTTATGGAAGTTATTCTAATGTTAAGTTAATGTTAAATTAACGTTACCAAAAAGTTATAATATTTGATAAATTGCATATATTTAATATGTTATAATTAAGGTTGGTCCTTAATGTTCTTTAAAGCCTAACGCTTCCATCATGATTACCGGGGTGGCGCTTGCACCTATACGGCTTGCCCCGAGTTCCCTGGCCCTAAGAAGCTGCATAAGGTTGCGTATGCCACCTGCAGCTTTTATCTTCACTTCCGGGGCACAGTATTTTTTCATTAGTATGATATCGCTTTCTGTGGCGCCTGTATAGTTGTATTTTCCATCTTCACCTTTCACAAAACCATAACCGGTGGAAGTTTTAACATAGGCAACCTTGTGCTTTGAACATATTTTGCACAGATTGATTTTCAAATGTTCATCCCTTATAAAATCTGTTTCAAAAATCACTTTCAGGATAGCACCATTGTTAATACATGCAAGGTTTACCCGGTTGATTTCTTCTTTAATATAATGCCAGTCTTCCTGCAATACCTTACCTATGTTTATTACCATATCAACTTCAGTTGCACCATCAGAAATAACCTGTAAAGTTTCAGCCACCTTTATTTCAATAGTACTGTTCCCATGCGGGAAACCGGCTACGGCACAAACGCCTACACCGGAATTGACAAGCAGCTTTGCCGCCTGTTTTACATGGTAAGGCTTTACGCATACAGTTGCAACAGCGTATTTTTTTGCAATATCGCATTGTTCGGCCAGGTCCTGGTCGGTCATTACAGGGTGCAATATCGAGTGGTCTATCATTTTTGCAATTTCAGCTACAGCTATCATTTTAACTTGGAATTGGTTAATAAATGCAATTTTTCAAACCTAAAATTAATGAATCATTCGTTGATCCCGGCTAAAAAATGAATTTTTTATCATTATAAAAGGATTTACACTATTTGAATTAAAAAATTGAAGTATAAGTAAATAAACGTGTGTTGTCGTTTATATGCGACTAAAAGTCGTTTACAAGCGGTTGTAACTGTTTATCAACCGATAAAGGCAATATCAAAGCTGTTACTTTGTCATCATTTATTTTTTAACCATTAAATTTTAAAGTCATGAATAATTTAAGAAACTCTGTAAACCTGATTGGTAACCTTGGAATGGATCCTGAGATCAAGCAACTGGACAATGGCAGGAAACTGGCACGCTTTACGTTGGCAACCACAGAAACTTTTAAAAACGCTGAAGGAAAACAAATAAAAGAAACCCAGTGGCACCAGTTGGTAGCCTGGGGAGGCAGCGCCACCATTGCAGAGAAGTACCTGAAGAAAGGCAGGGAAGTGGCAGTTAACGGTAGGCTTACACACCGCTCATACGAGGATAAACAGGGTAGTACACGCTATATTACAGAAATCGTTGTTAATGACATTGTGCTCCTTGGGAATGGCCAGAAAAACTAAATAGTGTCTGTCTTTAAAGTCCGCATACTTCGTTGCGCTCGTCCTCAAAAAGGTCATTTACGCATGATAAACTCCCTTTTTCCGGGCTTCACGCGCCTCGTCTGCGAACTTTAAAGAACAGCCACACGACTTTATGGACAAACACTAATTAGTGTCTGTCAATAAACAATAAAATGTTGATAATTAAATAGCTATGTGCTTTTATAATTAAATGGTTATCGGTAAATT
>JAFGPL010000255.1 GCA_016936215.1 Bacteroidales bacterium | reverse complement strand
TTAAGTTGACTTCACCAACTCATTTATTGAACAATAAAATCATCCTGAATTTTTGAAAACCCCGATTTTTTAATAATATTGAACCGAATTTAAATTATCGCCTCATGAAATTATCACGACTATTCATCTCTGCTATAATTGTCCTTTTATCCAATATCCTTTCTTCTGCCAATGATTCAGTTTCAATATCCAAACAAGGCAACCTTATCGAAATTGCCTTGGGGAATGACAGTTACCGGTTGGAAATATGCACTCCCGGCATGGTCAGGATAAGGATGTCAAACAACGGTGTGTTTGAAGACGGTGAAAACCTGATGGTTCAGAAATACATATGGCCTGAAGTGGATTACAGGATAAATGAGACCGATAATGCCTATCATATTGAAACTGAACTTTTAAACATTATTGTTTCGAAGCAGGATTTAAAGCTTGAATTCCTTGACAGGCATGGCCGCCTGATACATAAGGATTTTACAGCTATTGATAAAAGTATGTCATACAATGACAACAAACCGGAATGCGCCAAAGAACTAATCCCTGGTGAGCATTTTTTCGGTTTCGGTGAAAGAATGGATTTTATTGACCAGCTTGGTAAAAAAGTAGTGCTTGATGTCGGCAGGGGAATTGGCAGACCTCACGAGGTTGGTGCCTACAATATTCTTGAAGCCAATTATTCTCCTGTTCCTTTTTTCATGAGTACCAATGGTTACGGTATATTTTTTCATAACTCCTTCAAGACAACATGGGATATGGGTTATTCCGCATCGGGACAATACAAGTTTATGGCCGAAGGCGGAGAACTCGATTATTACTTTATTTTTGGCCCGGCATTTACCGATATTCTTGAACAATATACAACCCTTACCGGAACATCGCCCCTCCTGCCAAGGTTCGCCATGGGATTGCATGTAGGCACATACAGCGGTGGCACCTGGGGGTACGAGCACCTTACCTCACAGCTTTATGTAATTCAGTTGGCCCGAAAATTTAGGGAACTGGGCATTCCTGTTGATATTCTTCACCTTGATTCCACATGGCGAATATTTGGTAAGATAAACGGCAAAGGGGGCACCAGTTTTGAATGGCGCCAGCCCGGATTCCCCGACCCGAAAGCAATGTTTGACAGCCTGTATGCAATGAATTACAACATGGTTGGATTGCACATAAGACCAAGAATTGACAACGGCAATGTTAACAACTATCTCGACCAGGCCCGGGAACTGGGTTATACCTATCCCGAAAATGGGAAACCAGGGGATTTTTTGAATTATTTTGATTCAACATCAGTTGACTGGTGGTGGCAAAACTGCCTCAAACCTATCGCAGACCTCGGTTGTATGTTTGTTAAAACCGACGAAGGGAGCGCATTTGGAAGAATTGGCAACGAGATTGAAAAGAAGGGACCCCAGGGTGATGAGATACAACGTTTGCACAACCTGTTCCCCATTGCTTATGCCAAAGCACCGTTTGAAAAATTTGCCGAAAACAATAACTTGCGCGGACTTAACCATACCCGCGAAGGATATGCCGGGATTCAGCGCTACCCATTCATTTTTGCTGGAGACTGGCCTTCTGAGTGGCAATATTTTTTACCGGTTATCAGGGCAGGGATCAATATAAGCATGTCGGGCATAGGAGCATGGACACACTGCATGGGCGGTTTCGAACATGTTGCCGATCCCGAACTATACATCCGCTGGTGCCAGTTCGGCATGTTCTCACCAATTGCAATGCTATTCGGCATGGAACACCCCAATTACAAAGAGCCGTGGAGTTATGGCGACGAGGCGCTTGATATCTTTACCCAATACGATAAACTCAGGTATTCCCTGATTCCATATATATATTCAGCATATTACCAGATGCACCAAACAGGGTTACCTGTTATGCAGGCAATGGTATTGCAATATCCAAACGATCCGAATACTTACACCATTGATGACCAGTATTTCTTCGGAAACGACCTGCTGGTTTGCCCAGTAACCGTAAAAAGCGCCAAAACACGAACAATTTACCTGCCATATGGTGAATGGTATGATTACTGGACCGGGGGAAAAACCGGAGGGGCCAGGTACCTGAATGTAACCACTCCTATTGAAAAAATTCCGGTTTATGTCAGGGCTGGGGCTATTATCCCTATGCAACCGGATATGAATTATATAGGAGAAAAAGATTTATCCACCATCATTCTTGATATTTTCCCTGGTGATGGTTCTTTTACCCTCTATGATGACGACGGGGTTTCACATGATTACCTCAATGGTAAGTATGCGCTTACAAATATCACCAATAAAATAACCGACAATTCTTTGACCATAACCATAGACTACCCGACAGGGGATTATGCATTACCTGAAAGAAATTATATTCTTAAGATCAGGTTGTTAAACCAGCCGAAAAGCGTTTCAATCAATAATAAATCCATTGAGCCTTCTGCTGCAGCATTGTCTGTGGAAAACAATCAGCCGATGAAGCCGAATAACTGGTGGTACAACGAAAAGGAAAAGATATTATTAGTTTCCTGCAAACAGACACCAAAAGAAAAGATAATGATTGTGGTAGAATAGTTGCACACTGTAAATAAGCAAAAGAATATCCCTGTATTTGTAATGTTCACTTTTCAGCATGTATGATAACCTCTGGCAGGCGCTCAGGCTGACAAAAGTATCAACTAATTATTAAATAGTGGTTTAGCACTATCGAAGTCTAAGGGTAACATTCTGTTATGGTTAGGGTGGTGCAATAAATAACACTGATGATTATAACTTCAGCATTTTAAGGCACACAGCCCCAGGAACAGTTAATGTAACCCCGGTAAATTCAGGCATTCCCGTATTATCATTCAGCTTAAAGAGATTTATATTATCAGTGAACCTGTTGGCTACAAAAAGCAGCGAATCCGAATCATCAACCAGAAAATTTCGCGGATGGTCACCATACGTGCTTTGGTAACCAGCCAATGTCAGCAGTCCGCTCTCGGGGTTTATTGCATAAACAGCAAGGCTGTTATGTCCCCGGTTCGACACATATAAAAACTTTCCCGTAGCATCGGTATGAATATCGGCATTGGTATTGGTTGTATCGCAGTTATCCGGAATGCTTGTAATTCTTTGAATTTCAGTTAATGCACCTGAAGACGTATCCCTTAAAAATACAGACGTGGTAGAGCTTAACTCTTCTGCCAGGTACAAAACATTCTTTGCCGGATGAAAATTAAAATGCCTTGGCCCTGCCCCGGGCTGAACCATGGTATAAGGTGAAGATGCAGGCGCCAGATACCCCGACCGGGCATCGAATGAGTAGATCATTATTTTATCAATACCCAGGTCGGCTACATACAAAAACCTGTTATCGGGAGAGATCAAGGCCGAATGTACATGCGGCCCTTCCTGCCTGTTTTCGTTTAGACTCCTGCCTAAATGCTGTATGGTCTGCAGTGAATCGGTTAGACTTCCGTCATGGTTCACCCCGTATACCACAAGGCTACCCTCGTTGTAATTTGAAACAAAAACAAATTTACCTGACTGGTCAATACTTATATGGCATGGCCCCTTTCCGTATGAAGGCTTTTCATTAACCGGAATGAGTTTTCCCGTAAGGGAATCTATCACGAATGACTGAACACTCCCCCACTCTTTTTTTTCACCCGCAGGATGACGGCTTACAACATACAAATATCTATGCGAAGGATGTATTTCAAGAAACGACGGGCTTTCAAGTTCCGGTATCTGCTGTAATAGTTTGAATTGCAAAGAATCCCGTACAAACTCAAATACATATAGTCCCTGACTGTTGCGTTCGGTAAAAGTACCCACATAAATAATTTCTTTAGGAACATCATTTTGGCGGTCTTTACACCCTGTAAGAAATATTATGGATAATACAATAGCAATCAATACATTTTTCATTTCGTTCAAGTTTAAATTTTATTATTCAAACACTTATTAGAATAAAACTATATGAATTCCCTTTCATTCTATCAATGGCCTTAATCACTTGCTAATTTATTGAATTTTAATGAGAAAGTAAAGGAATGTTTGTTACCAAATACAGAGAAATATAGCTCTGGATATTATTTTTTTATTATATTATTCATAAGTACACTTAATATCATCATTTGTCCACCCTGTTCGGTTAATAAAATAATAATTTGTTTTTGTTTTTAACTTTTCTAATTCACTAACCATTAAAAAAATCTATTATGAAAAAAACAACCTTTACTTTTTCATCAAAAAGTAAAACAATTCCGCACTTTAGCAAAAGATCGCCGGTTTTTTTACTGTTTTCTGTTTTTCTATTATTCTCTGCCTTCACCCTTGTTTTTGCTCAGCCTCCGAGCCATGACCCCACAAGGATGATAAGGAATACCGATGGCCGGTATTGGATTTTTACCACTGGTCAGGGCATCTGGTGCATGTCATCAAGCAATTCCAATTTCACCGACTGGCGTGCAGAATCTACTCCCTTTGGCAGCAGCTGGCCAAGCTGGATAAGGAACTATGTTTCGGGGTTTACAGGTCATTTCTGGGCACCGGACATTATAAAAATCGGAAGCACCTATTACCTCTATTATTCTTGCGCAGGTGAAGGTGCGGCAGCGGCTATTGGTGTTTGCACTGCAACCAATCTTAATGGCCCCTGGAGTGATAAAGGCATGGTATATGCCGGAAACAATGCCATTGACCCGGCACTTATTATGGACAACGGCAGGTTGTGGATGTCATGGGGCAACTGGCAGGAAGGCATAGATATATGCGAATTAAACACGTCAACAGGTAAAAGGCTGAATTCAAGCAAAACAAAACTGGTAACCGGACAGGTTGAAGGCCCTTATATTATTAAGAATGGAAGCTACTATTATCTCTTCTATCAAAGGGGACTTTGCTGCAATGGCGTAAACAGCACCTATTATGTGGTGGTTTCCCGTTCTACAAGTATCACCGGCCCTTATTCCGGTGAAAGGACATTTCTTCCCAACCGCAATGGAAATATAATCGGCCCGGGACATATTGGTTATGGTGAAGGAAAACTGACCTATCATTATTATGACGGCAACGACAATGGCGCTGCCAAACTGATGATCACCACCCTTGGCTGGGGCAGTGATGGATGGCCTGTTGCAGGTGGTTCTTCCACTCCTCCTCCACCCAGTTCAGGTATAGTATCCGGGGGAACATACAGGATAACCCCGCGC
>JAFGPL010000254.1 GCA_016936215.1 Bacteroidales bacterium | reverse complement strand
TGGGGAACTACCATCATCTCCCTTACTATTATTATTCTTATCACAGGCAGTGCACTTTTCAGGTACCCTGATATCCTTTATGCCGACGTTGTGCTTACCACACAGAATCCACCTGCCGACCTTGTTGCAAGAACCAGCGGAAAAATTCAGAAATTATTCGTTAAAGACAATCAAACCGTTAAAGCAGGTGAATTCATTGCTTTGCTTGAAACTGCTGCCGATTATGAAGACATTGTCAGCGTGGAAAATATTCTTGTTCAATCAGGGAAAAATCAGGAAATCAATCAACTGAAGGGAATTGACAACAACTACGGGTTGGGCGAAATTCAGCCGGTGTTTGCCGAATTCGTTAAAACCCTCCACGATTATAACAATTTTCTGAATTTAAATTACCACCAGAAAAAGATTGAAGCAGTTAAGAATGAATTAATGAAACATGCCGACTACAACCAAAGGCTTGAAGAACAATCTGTGGTTCAGAAAAAAGAACTGGCGCTCGTGCGCAGACAGTTCGGCAGGGATTCGCTGCTTTTCAGGCAGGGTGTTATTGCCAGTTCAGATTTTGAAAAATCGGAAAGCGCGATGCTTAAATCGGAGTTTTCGCTAAAAGAAACAGAAACCAACCTGGCCACAGCCCGTATTGAGGTATCAAAACTCAACCAGCAGATACTCGACCTTGAACTTGAGCTAAACAAAGAACAGAAACAAAAGGAGGTTGTTCTTAATGAGGCATACAATAAGCTGATGGCCCAGATCGAAATCTGGAAACAGAAATACCTTCTGATTTCCCCAATTGAAGGCAAAGTAAGCTTTACAAAGTTCTGGAGCGAGAACCAACAGGTGATGGAGAACGAAGTGGTAACAACGGTTATACCTCATCAACCGGGGGAAATTATCGGTAAGATAAACCTCTCTGTAGAAGGTGCGGGCAAAGTAAGGCCCGGGCAGCCTGTTAACATCAAATTCGCAAATTATCCTTACATGGAATTTGGCATGGTAAAAGGCATTATCAGTTCCATTTCGGCAGTACCTGCTGAGAAGTTTTATACTGCTGAAGTGAGCCTTCCCATGGGGCTCATCACCAACTATGACCGACAGATAGCCTTCAGTCAGCAAATGCCGGGTACGGCGGAAATTATTACCGATAACATGAGCCTGCTCAAACGAATCATCAATCCTGTTAAATCTGCCTTAAAAAGACAACAGATGAATAATTGATTTACCAACCCTGATCAAAAGGTTTCATACCCTAGATCATTGTCATTTGCAAAGAAAATAGGTAATTTAGAATGCATATTGTTTAACCTTAAAACTTCATATGATGCGATTTTTGACTATCTCAATGCTAATTCTGAATATTGCCTGCACAGCACAGCAAAAAGAGGAAATCTACATGTTTTCATACTTTAAAGGCAATGGCGCCGACGGGCTGCACCTGGCATACAGTTACGATGGTTACAACTGGGATGCACTTCATAACGACAGTACTTTTCTAACTCCAACAGCCGGAAACGACAAACTTATGCGCGACCCCTGCATCATAACCGGTGCAGATGATCTTTTTCATATGGTGTGGACAGTTAGCTGGTTCGAGAAGGGTATTGGTTATGCTTCATCCCCCGATCTTGTCAACTGGTCGGAACAGAAGTTTATCCCGGTAATGGAACATGAAGGGGGTGCAATGAACTGCTGGGCCCCCGAACTTTTTTACAATGACGAAAAACAGGAATACATGATATACTGGGCAACCACCATCCCCGGCAGGTTTCCAGACACCGACACGCTGGGCGACAAAGGGTTGAACCACCGTATGTATTTTGTTACCACAAAAGATTTTGTCAGTTTCAGCGATACAAAACTGTTGTTCGACCCAGGGTTTAATATCATAGATGCCGTGATTAAAAAAGACGGCGAAGGTTATGTAATGTTCCTCAAGAACGAGACCCTGAAGCCGGCGCCTGAAAAAAACATTCGCATTGCCAGAAGCAACCATCCCGAACGCGGATGGGGAGAAGTAAGCGGACCCATTACCCCGTCATGGACCGAAGGGCCCACCGCCATTAAAATAAACGGTAACTGGATCGTGTATTTTGATCTTTACCGTAACAAAAAAATGGGGGCAGTAACTTCACCCGATCTGGTAAACTGGACAAATATTACCGACAGCATCAGTTTTCCGGCAGGGACAAGGCATGGCACCATTTTTAAAGCTGAAAAACATATTCTTGAAAACATCATGAAAGAATAAGGAAATGACAAAACCTATTGAGGAAAGGGATATTGGCACCTATTATTTCAGTGACACTTCATTCAACCTTTTGATGCAGAACCGTATCAGGCGGGTGTTGGTAATCTGCAGCAGTTACGATTTTTTCATGATCGAAGAAGACGGCCGCATAGACGAACAGATATTCAATGAGTACGTCTCGCTTAACCTCCGCTACCCTCCTGTATTTGTACATGCCGACTCTGCACGTAAAGCCTTTTCCATTCTTGAAAATGACAAGATTGACCTCATCATCGAAATGCTCAGCATTGACGATGTAAATACATTTGACCTTGCCAAACAGGTAAAAGCAAAGTATACACATATTCCTATCGTGGTGCTTACCCATTTTTCAAGAGAAGTCTCGCTCAAACTTGAAAATGAAGACACCAGCGCTATTGACTATGTTTTTAGCTGGCTGGGAAATGCAGATTTATTGCTTGCCATCATCAAACTTATTGAAGACAAGATGAATGCACCCTTTGATATCGGAGAGGTTGGCGTGCAGTGCATCTTGTTTGTTGAAGATTCGGTAAGGTTTATATCATCCTATCTTCCAAACCTTTATAAGGTTATTCTTTACCAGTCGCTCGACATTATGAAAGAAGCCCTGAATGAGCACCAGAAAATGCTTAGAAGACGGGGCAGACCAAAAATACTGCTGGCGAAAAACTATGAAGAAGCTTTCGCCATCTACAAAAAATATAAAAGCAATATCCTCGGTATCATTTCGGACATTAGTTATAAGGTTACCGCAGATAAGAATGATGTGAAAACCAAAGCAGGATTGGAATTATGCAGGGTTGTAAAATCAGAAGACGCGAACATACCCTTTCTGCTGCAGTCGTCAGATATTTCATATAAGGAAGAGGCCAACCGGCTGGGGGCCGGTTTTCTTCACAAATTTTCCAAAAACCTTTCAATCGAACTCAGGGATTATGTGATCAGCAATTTTGGCTTTGGCGATTTTATTTTCCGCGACCCTAAAACCCTGGAAAAGAAATATGTGGCCCCCGACCTTAAAACATTACAGGAACTTATCTTAAAAATCCCCGACGACGTTTTTGTTTACCATACCTCCCGTGACGATCTCTCGAAATGGCTTAATGCCCGTGCGCTTTTCCCTATTGCCCAGATATTTAAACCTACAAAACTCACCGATTTTAAAAACCTTAACGATGCCCGGAAATATATTTACAATGCTATTTCGAACTATCGTTCAAGCAAGGCCAAAGGTGTGATTGCAGAATTCAATAAAAAAACATTTGATGAATACCTTGGTTTTTCAAGGATCGGGGAAGGTTCTATCGGTGGAAAAGCAAGGGGACTGGCCTTTATGAACACCATCCTGATTAGGCAAAACCTGCAGGACAGTTTCAACAATGTTATTATTTCAGTGCCCCGTACTGTTGTGCTTGGAACCGAAGTGTTCGATGAATTTATGGAGCATAACGATCTTTACAAAACAGCCTTTTCTGCCCTTGAAGATCACGAAATCTTCTCCCGGTTCCTGGCTGCCCGAATACCCCCATATGTTACCGAAGATATTGCCAGTATTGTTTCAATTGCAAAAAATCCCGTTGCCGTAAGGTCTTCAAGCAAACTTGAAGACTCCTTTTTTCAACCGTTCGCCGGTATTTACAACACCTACATGGTACCCATGTCTTCCAGTAAAGCCATGTCGTTGAAAATGCTTGAAGATGCCATTAAATGTGTTTATGCCTCGGTATATTTTAAAGCAAGCAAAGCATATATGCTTGCCACTACCAATGCACTTGATGAAGAGAAGATGGGCATTATTATTCAGGAAGTTTGCGGTGAAAGGTATGGGAACAGGTTCTACCCTGCTGTATCGGGTGTAGCCCGGTCGGTGAATTATTACCCTGTGCACCCCGAAAAAGCCGGGGATGGAATCGCCACCATTGCCTATGGACTTGGCAAACTAATCGCCGAAGGAGGTGTCGCTTTGCGCTTTTCTCCCAAATACCCAAAAAAACTTATGCAGCTCTCTTCCCCCGAAAACGCGCTGAAGAATACCCAACATTATTTCTATTCGGTTGACCTTGACCCTGAAAAATTTATCCCTTCGGCTGATGATAAAGTTAATCTGCTCAAATTAAAAATCGCTGACGCAGAAAACGATCATGCTTTAAGATATGCTGCTTCTGTTTACGATATGGAGAACAATCTTATCAGGGACGGGATTGATTTTTCCGGAAAGAAAATCATCACCTTCTCAAATGTGCTGCAGCATGGCACCTTCCCTCTTGCTGAGATAACAGACATGTTGTTGCAAACAGGCCAGAAAGAACTGAATAATCCTGTAGAAATTGAGTTTGCCGTAAACCTTGACAAACCCCCGGGTCATCCAAAAATATTTAATCTTCTGCAATTAAGGCCTATTGTGGCCCACCACCAGGAGATCAATTTTAAAATCGGAAAGGTGGATATTGATAAGACCATAATCTACAGCGAGAAAGCCATGGGTAATGGCAGGTTCAGGAATATTTCACACATCGTCTATGTAAAACCGGAAACCTTTCATGCATCGAAAAGCCTGCTCATCGTGAAAGAGATCGAAGAACTGAATAGTTTCCTTCAGCTTGCCAAAGAAAACTACGTGCTAATTGGCTCCGGCAGGTGGGGGTCAAGCGATCCGTGGCTGGGGATACCTGTAAAATGGGCACAGATTTCGGCAGCACGCATTATCGTTGAATCGGGTCTCGAAGACTATTCCATTGACCCCAGCCAGGGCACCCACTTTTTTCACAATCTTACTTCATTTGGCGTAGGATATTTCACCATATCACCCCATACCAACGACGGACATTACAATACCGGGTACCTGAACCAAATAAAAGCTGTGAAAGAAACAGAGTTTCTAAGGCTTGTTAAATTCAATAATCCCTTAAAAATCGAGGTTGACGGACGAAATAACAAAGGAGTGGTTTATAAACCAGAATTAAACCAACTTTAGCAGAGTTGTTTTTTGTAATACACTTGTTCATAAATTAATAAACAGATCACCTGATTTTTACTTAAGTTTGAGTAAGAAATACTGTTTTATTAGTGAATTACTTTGTTTTGATCACATAAACTTGTTAATTTTCATGTTGTTGCAATATACCAACTAATTGAAAGGAATTGGAGTCGAAAGAGTTGTTTATTGTTTCTAAAAAAAATTAAATGAAAAGGTGCCGTGGCATATTAATTATATTCTTTTTTTTCTCAAGCATTGAAGCGCAGGACTGGGCTCGTATCAATCAATTGTCCTTTGATGCCGACTATTTTTTCATGACCAGGCAATATGACAAGGCCATTAAGTCTTATGAGCAGATATTAAAACAATTGCCTGACAATGCAAATATCAAATACAAACTGGGGGTTTGTTACCTGAACACCGATACCGAAAAAGACAAAGCAATTCAATATTTTAACGAAGCGGCAACCAATATTTCCAAAGATTACAACCCAAATTCACTTGATGAGGAAGGCGCCCCGCTTGAAACATATTTCATGCTCGGAAGCGCTTACCGGGTTACCAACCAACTCGACAAGGCAGCCAAAGCATACCGCGATTATATGGATAACCTTGGCCCAAAAGATATCAGGCAAAAACAGGTTGCCGATCATTATATCAGGTCGTGCGAGGTTGCAAAAGAAATGATGTCCACCCCGGTAAATATTACCAAAACCAACCTGGGAAACCTTATAAATGATGAATCTCCCAATTTTAACGCGGTGATTTCTGCCGATGGCAATACCATGGTTTACACAACAACAAAAGGAGACCTCAACAACATTATGGCCACCACGAAGGTGAATGGAACATGGGCCAAACCGAAAGCCATCACCCGGCAGGTAACAACTAAGGACAATTTTAAAACCTCTTCGCTTTCTGCCGATGGCACCATTCTCTATCTTGTTGAAGACGACCCCGTGAACTCGGAAATATATGTAAGCACCTTTATAAAAGGACGCTGGTCTGCTGCAGAAAAGCTAAAAAAACCCATCAACTCGAAAATGAACGAGACACACGCCAGCCTCTCACCCGACGGGAAAACACTTTACTTCACGAGCGACCGTCCCGACGGAGAAGGCGAACTTGATATTTACTATTCAACGCTTGATGAAAAAGGCAACTGGGGCAAGCCCGTGAATTTAGGGCCTATAATTAATACCTCTTTTAACGAAGAAACTCCTTTTGTATCTCCCGATGGAAACAGACTGTATTTCAGCTCTGAAGGGCATAAAGGCATGGGCGGTCACGACCTGTTTCTCTTTGACCTGCACGAAAATGGCGCCATGCCCGAAAATTTGGGATACCCGGTCAATACTACCGACAATGATCTCTTTTTTCTTCCCGGAAACGGTAAATACGAAGGATACATGGCTCGTATTGAAGCCGGCGGCTATGGGGGTAAAGATATTGGTTTTATCGAAAAGCCCACAACCGTAACCCTCACAGGAAATATTGTTCCAGATAACCACCCGTCAATTATTGATCCAAACCTGTTTTTTGTCTCGCTAATGGACCTCTCGGGTTATAACACCCTCACTCCCGCAGCACCGCTGAATGAACAGGGAAGTTATTCATTCATACTTAACCCCGGAAGATACATGCTGACTGTTACTGCCCCCGGTTATGAAACATTCAGCAAAGAAATCACTGTAGACCCTGAACCTTCTTCTGCAATGATTCTTCAGGATGCACCACTTAAATACATACCACCGGCACCGGAAGTTGCAGAAACAACAACTGAGCCAGAAGATGCATCTTTAATCAATACTGAAAACATGGTGAACGAAGATATCCAACCGGCATTATCCTTAATCAGTGAAAAACCTGAAGAGATAAATATGGTGATGGATGTTGATGAGAAGGAACCTGAAAACCCTGCCCCAAAAATGTCAACCCCAATTCAGGAAGAACAACCTGCTGAAGCAATAAAAGTTGCCCATGAAGAACCTGCAACCGCCCCGGTCTTTGCGAACATTGATGATGGCCTTAAACCATTTGTTGATGAAGTTGTAGACGAATTGAATGACATATCTGCCATTCCACCCGGCACACCGGTTACTTACACGGTTCAGTTGTTTGCGTTGCGCAAACCGGTTGACCTGAGCTATTTCAGGAACCTTGACGGTATAAGCGTACACCTGGCACCCGACAATCTTTATAAATATACCTGGGGAACGGCACATAATCTTGAAGAGGCAAAGAAACTGAAAGAACAAGCAAAATCCAAAGGGTACAGGGATGTAATCATCCGCAGAAGGGCTATTGTACCGTCATATACCATACAGGTTATGGCAGGCAAAGACCCTGTTGATTTCAGTTTATTTAAAAAACTCGAAAGCCTGAAAGTAACGCTAAACAAAGATGGTTATTATCGTTACAGCTATGGGGAGTTTAAAAACGAATATGAAACCGGTGAGCATCTGACAAGGTTAAAAGGACTTGGATATAAGCAGGCTTTTTTGAAAAAGATTTAATATATCACCGATGGAGAAAAAATTAATATGCAAAGCAATAGTCCTGGTATTTTGCATTGTTTCACATAATGCAAAAGGGCAAAACGACTTCAACTGTTTTACCATACTTGCCGGAAAAAATGCCACTGCCGACGGTTCTGTCTTAATGGCCCATAACGAGGATAACCATGGAGAAACCTTTGCCGACTGGCACAAGGTTCCGCGCATTAAGCATAAGCCCGGCACGTTTCATTACTTCCTGAGCGGCGACAGCATTGAAGAAGCCGAAGAAACCAATGGATATCTTTGGATCACCGTATCGCAATACAATGCAGAGCAATACCTGAATGAATGGGGTGTTGCCATTACCACCGATGCCAGCCGCTCGAATGTTACAGATGAAGAAGGCAGAATAGGCCAGAGCCTTCGCAGGATTATGGCCGAGCGGTCGCATTCGGCGCAAGAGGCGGTAATAATTGCCGGCCGGCTTATTGAAACGTTCGGTTACAGCATGTCGGGAAGAATTTACTCCATTGCCGACCCCAACGAAGCATGGGTTCTGGAGGTTACACAGGGTAAACACTGGGTTGCCGCCCGCGTTCCGGATGATGCAATTGTGCTTGTGCCAAATTATTATGTAATTGATTCCGTGAACCTGAATGATACGTTAAATTATCTGTCTTCACCCGATATCATCAGTTATGCAGCGGAAAAAGGCTGGTATGATCCGGCTTCGGGTAACGCTTTTAATTTCAGAAAAACATATTGCCGTGCCGACAGGCTGAACTCTATGATCAACATTGCCCGGAAATGGGCTGCACTCAACCTATTGTCGGAAAAACAGTATGGAATATACGATGAATTCCCCTTCTCCTTCAAACCAAAACATAAGGTAACGCTTAAAGAACTTATGACCATAATGCAGAACCATTACGAAGGAACCGAATTCGAGATGAACCCGGCTTACAATAACGGCAATCCGCACCAAAACACTACCGTTATGAGAATTTGCAGCGGCCACAATACCTTTGGCACAATTTTGCAGTTACGAAACCGGTTGCCTGTTGATATAGGCTGTGTGTTGTGGGTGGCACCAAGGCACCCCTGTATTCAGCCTTATATACCCTGGTATTATGGCATTACAGATATACCCACGGGTTATGAAAATGAAGATTACAATACCGCCCTGCAAAACTACCTGAACAAAAGCAGGAATATGCGCGAAACCTTTCCCGATGCCGGTTGGTGGGCTTTCTGGGATTTTGCCGAAAAAACAGATAAGGAGTATGGCAAAAAGATTAAATCGCTGAAAAAGAAAAAGGAGAAGTTCGAGTCTGATATTTTTGATGACCTGGAAAAGAAGGAAAAGGAAATAACGCTGATCTATGAGCACGATACTGTTAAAGCCCGTGCAATGCTGACCGGACTTACCGGGTTTTATGCCGGCAAAGCGTTGCGGAATACCCGGAAATGAGGCTGTGTAAAAAGCGTCTTTTCTTGTCATTCTGAACGATAGTGAAGAATCTCTTTCACGACCGCAGAGGTTGTGTAAGAATCAACTTTTCTTGTCATTCTGAACGATAGTGAAGAATCTCTTTCACAGCATCTTCACTTCGTCCGCAATGACGGTTTCAAAAAAGCTTACTCCCTACCCGGCCTCATAAATGCCAGGCTCAAATGTTTCCGTGTTTAAAGACTTTTCTTGCTTCAAGGGTAATTTTCTTTATGAATTCACCTTTCATTTCGGTATATCCATCCCTGTCGTTTTTATATTCAGCAGCCAGTTTTATTTTTAATTCGGCATACAGGGCAGCAGTTTCGGCGTGCTGCCTCAGGTAATCATGAAAATATATTTCGTCCCAGTCGCCGGGGTATCTCACATGAATATGAAAAGCCTGTCTCGTGAACCCTTTCACAGAATATCCTTTGGCAAACATCATATACGGTGGCGGATTATCAGGTTGAGGAATATAATGGTAACCCAGACCGGTTAATTTCTCAATAAGACTACTGGTATCGGTTTTATCATGAATTTCGAGCAGGATATCAATGGTGGGTTTTGCCTTCAGTCCAGGCACTGCAGTGCTGCCGATATGTTCGATGCGATGAATTGTATGGCTGCCCAGTGATTCTTCAAGAATATTTCTTTCCTTTTCGAAAAGCTTCACCCAGTCGGGATCGGGTTCCTCAATGATTATGGGAAAAAGCTTCCCCAACTCTTCATTGGACATCTGGTGAAGTGAACCATCCATCTTCTTTCTTTCTGTATGTAATAATGCTAATTTATTCAAAATTAACAGGCATTCCCCGATATTTACAATTAAAAATCACCATTGCATTAGAGTTGTAAATGAGCGTCCCTTCACTGCTGATTATTCAGTTTGCATTAATGGGAATATTTGCCACTAATGCCTTATGACAATGAAAGCACGCCAGTAATTATCCAGTTAGCCTGATACTTTTTTCCAGATCAGCGTAATAATTAATAAGAATAAGGGGACTTTACCATTGGATATATTTAATTTCAAATACTTATAGAAAACCGTTATTAATTTTTGGGGGTATGATCATATTCTTTCATGGAAATATAAATCACATAATAGAAGTTTTCTATCAGTTTATCTTTCGGGGCACCTGCCGGGCACCAAAGCACACCGTCTTTATCATCAGCAGCTATTGCATAGAGGAACATCAGGGGTTTCGGCTTCTCAACATCTAATGTAATGTGTCCAATACTGTCTATTTCGGTTTTTACAGAATACAAAGCCCTTAAATCAAATGTTGATTTACCGGAAAAGCTGAATTCATGTTCTGAACCCACACCGTGTGTTTTGATTTTCACCTTCATTAACGTGTCGTGGTGTTGAAAGTATATCCTGTGGAAATAGACCGAGTCTTCTGCTTTCGGCTGAAAATACCTGGAAACATCTAAACCGAACTTTTTAAATTTTTCTTTTGCAACATCAATTACCGAAATAGTTTGCAGCAGTTTGCCGTTTTCAAATTCTTCTATTACAAAGTCGAACAATTGATTATTTGTTTGCCTTACCGGAAATTTAAAAGTATGAAAACCAAGCTCTTTGGATATCATGTCCAAATCTTCTTTGTCATAATCAAAATCATTGTTGGTGCCTTGAGATATGGCTACAGTTGAAAAGATTACGAGAAATATAAACATTAAAGGTGTTGATTTCATGGATTTAAGTTTAGTTTGAGCTATTAAACGCCAACGAGTTTGTATAATTGTGTTCTGCCAGGCTGTTTTATAGAGAGTATCTGATATAAATGATTATTACCGGCAATATTACTGAAAAATGGAGCTCTTAATCTTTAACACAAATCAATTTTCCCTGCTCTCCGCCTCTTTTTTTGGCTCAACTATGTCTTAAATCCTGTATTGTTGGCAGCCTGATATTATTTAATAATTAACTGAATTAAAAGAAAGAATCATGCAAAGGATCGAAGAAATAAATGTAAATCATGTGATCCACCGCTGGGAAAAATTTGAATTTGCTAATTAATAATTGTAAATATATTAACGAAACGAAATACTATTATTTCGTTTCATGTAAATATTGACATTTAATTTGAGAAAGCAAACTCTTTCCATCTATGAACTACAGGTTCGGCATTAATCTCTTCTATTCCCTTCAAGATTCGTTCTTTCAACTCTTCTTTTGAGGCCACCCTAATTTGTTTTAGAAAAGTCCTTGACATTTTGCCAAATAGTGTTTCAACTAAGTTCAACCATGAGCCATGCTTGGGAGTATACACATAGACAAAACGGTTTGGTCTGCTTGCTAAATATTCCATTGTTTCTTTTGATTTATGGGATGAATGGTTATCCAGAATAATGCGTATCTTATTATTTGGTGGATAATATTCATCCAATTTCTTTAATAGCTTAATAAATTCGATGCTTCTATGTTGATTTTCAACAAGGGCAATAACCTTCCCAGATTGTAAATCCAAGCTTGCCAAAATACTAAGTGTGCCCAATCGCTTGTATTCATAATCTCGGCTTATCCTTGAGTGCTTTCCTGCTACTGGCGGCAAATCAGGTGCAATGTTTTTAATAGCTTGAACCCCGGGTTTTTCATCAATTGAAACGGTTAATATATCAGAATCCTCAATGTCCCTATTTTGTTCATTAAGAAGGTTAACTTCTTTATATACAAGAAGCACTTCGTTCATCTTTTCTTCAAATTGTTTATCACGCCGTTCCAAATAATACTTGATTTTCTGGGGTTGAATCTTATTGCTGCCCAGAATCCTGAATATGTTTGCCTTTGCGGCTTGTTTTAAGCAATCGTGACCTTCTTTAGGAGCATGTTTGCGGGTATGTTTGGCCAATGACTCATAACTCCAGACTTCTGCAGCATAACCATGATCTTTAGGTTTTGTACATGCCAGGGTTACCACCCAAAGTTTTGCCTGCTCCGAAATAACTGGTTCTTTGGGACTATGCTCTGTATCTTTCAATGCTGCTTCGACCCCAAAGTTTAGAGCTCTTACCAGATGCTTGTAAATGCTTTCACGACTTAAATTTGTCAAGGAACTTATAGTTGTAATTGTATTCTTTTGATAATACAAATACAGCACTTTAGCTCTCTGGACTTCACGAAATGGTATAGTCTTAGAGTTTGACTTAGATTTTAAAAATTCCACTTCTTGATCCTTTAATACAAGAACTGGTTTTTTGCTTACATTTGCCATAGTCGTTTCTTGCAAATATAAACATTTAATTTTTATTTGTCAATATATTTATGAAACGTTATACTAGTAAATAATGATCTCTGATCTGGAAGTCGACACCTCTGTTATCCATTCAATGATATATAAACCCCGTGGCAAAATGGTAAGATCAAGACAGTTTCCCAGTCTATGGCCGCTCTCCCGGTAGATCAACTCTCCTTTAAGACTTAAAACCTGTATCATCTGTATTGATTCATCTTCCACAGGAAGATAAACAATCCCGTCAGTAGGATTAGGGTAGGCATGTCGCTCTGATTTGAGATTACTGACAAGTGCATCAAGGAAGGTCCTTTCAAAGAATTTGACAGCCCCCGCACGTTCATTAATTTCATCAGATCCTCTCAGACCTGCGATAAGTTTCTCCTCCCAGAGATCAACCGAACAACCAAACCGATCGTCTGTACGGGTATCTGTTGGTTGAATTGAAAAAATCGAATTCGCATCTGCCCAACCCATTTCTGGTTTTTCGAATGTGCAAATAATTCCACCATTCCTGTCACCTGCTCCCATAGCTCCAATCGCTACTATATCTTTGTAGATGGAAACGGATATTCCAAAATATTCTCGCTCACCTATTCGTGGACTTAGTCTTGCTACTTCAGTCATATCCACCCAACCGTCTGTTGGTTTCTTAAATATATACGCACTTCCGATATAATCCCAATCGCAGGTACCAACAACGATGTAGTCCCCATATAGATCGACTGACCAACCAAAATGATTATCAGCGGCACCGTCGCTGGCAGTCAGCTTGGCGGTTTGGGTAGTGTCTGTCCATCCGTCAGCGGGTTTGGAAAACACATATGCAGATCCAATTTCCCCCATATCTCTCGAGGATCCTACAACTATACAATCATCCCTTATGGCTACAGATTCACCAAATTGCTGATGTGTGGATCGATCATCTGCGATCAGTTGAGCGGTTTCAGTAGCATCAACCCAACCAAGTTCTGGTTTTTCATATACATAGACAGTACCTACCATGTATCCTGTTTCACTCTGTGTCCCATTTGCACCAACTACAATCACATTGGTATCGATGGCTACAGATATACCAAAATGATCATTAGGCTCTCCATCAGAGCTATACAAGATAGCTGTTTCTGTTGTGTCTTTCCATTCGCCCGGGTGCATATCAAATACATAGGCTGCTCCGCTCATGTAGCCGTCAACATCGTGATAAAGAGCGCCAATAACAATGGTGTTTTCCAATATGGCTGCTGAACACCCGAACTGGTCCCCTGCTTCTCCATCAGAAGCTAATAGTCTGGCTACTTTGTTCCATACCCCACCTTCGTATCTATAAACATAGGCGCATCCCATCCAGTCATGATGCCCTCTGGCACCCACAACAGCGTAATCGCCATCCATAGCAACCACACAACCGAAGCTGTCATCAGAATTGCTATGGTATTCAGGAGGAAAGAGGCATGCTTCCATTTCTATATTGCCCCAGGATTCGCCCGATTTCGGGAAGAAGTATGCCTGTCCACTCCCGGATAAAACACCCTTAGCATTATAGGCTCCTATAAGTATTCCGCAAGAATGGATGGCGATTGAACCAGCAAAAACATCAGATATCAGTCCATTGGCAGCCATCAGCCTTGCATCTTCTGTAGCATCCTCCCAACCTGAAACTGGTTTTCTATAGACATAAACTGTGCCTGTATCATTGCTTTGGGTCGCCTGTCCAAGCGAACCCACAATGATATGATCCTCGGACATGTCTAGAGAAATGCCGAATTGGTCATTCGATTCACCGTTTGAAGACGTGAGCACCCCCAGGTAGGCAACATCTGTCCAGTATGTCCCGGATTTTTCATAGAGATAGACCTTATTTTTTGTATAGTCACTAATTGCAATAGTATTGCCATATATACATACCTGATGTCCAAAATCACCAATTACTGAACCTTCAGGAGGTGCCAGTTTAACAGTTTCGTGCATATCCGACCAGCCTGCTGCCGGCTTCATAAAAACATATGCCGTATCTTTTCCCTGGGATGCACCGACAACCACACAATCATTGGATATGTCGACAGCTCCTCCAAAATAATCACGGGCATTCCTAAACGAAGGAGTCAGGATAGCGGTAGGACCCATATTGATCCATCCTCCTGCCGGTTTCTCATATACAAAAGCCAATCCGGAATTCGTGAATTCAGTATCCTTATTAGTGGCTCCAACTACAATGGTATTACCTTCAATGCTGAGTGCCCTTCCAAAGTAATCATCGCTATTTCCTCCCCCTCTGTTAAGAACGGCTGTTTCTGTTATATCCTCCCATCCATTCTCTGGTTTAACATAAACAAAAACCTTATTATCCAAATAGGCCCCTACGATGATCACATCCCCTGAAATATCAACCGATGATCCAAATTCGGAATCAACTTCCTCAGAAGTAGTAAGTCTGGCTATCAACTGCCATTCACTGTCATTAAAATGAAAAACATAGGCGTAGGCTCTTTCACTTTTCACATTGAAACCAGGTGCTCCAACAACTGCATAATCGCCGGATACAGCTATATCAAAACCAAACTTGTCTGCGAAATTGAAGATATAATCTTCAGGGTAGGCTTCATCAGTTTGTACCCATGCCTGTCCTTGTACTGATGTAATTAGAATAATAATGATGATAATTGAGGTAGTGATCTTTTTCATTTAAATGAATTTAATAATATATGTTTTATCTACGGCTTTCACGGGAATATGTTTCACCGGGAAGAATACAGGGAACCAAAAAGTGCTATAAAAGCTTTTTAATTGTTGCTAACGGCAGTCTGTCTGAAAACCAAAATTTAAGCAGCCAGTCTTCCGTAGGACAATTTTTGATAGATTTTAAGCCATGTATAGCCATGTTTATTATTTTCCTGGTTTGAACAGCAATTATAATCCCTGTTTTTAAAACTGCTTATTTTATGCCATATTTTGACAAATAAGGCAGTAATAACCGGTTTCTTGCTTTTCAGGTATGCTTTTAGCCTTTCAACCCCGACAATGTTCATGATACGCATGAGGTTATAAGCTATCATTATAAACCCTACATCGGCGCTTGCTCGTTGCATGTACTGTTTTGTTATTACATACGAGTAACCCCACTGCCGTTTTATGGTGCCGTAGGGGTGTTCTACTATTGCCT
>JAFGPL010000253.1 GCA_016936215.1 Bacteroidales bacterium | reverse complement strand
TGAAACTGTTTTCCCGGGAACAAATTTAACCATGAAATTTAAAATCTCCGCTATTTAAAACTGCGACAGGTAAGGAGTTCTGAAATTATTAACTATACAATAAAAAATTACAACCATTTGCAAACCGGTTGAGAAAAGACATGAAAAAGGCGAAGCATGTCTTTGGAAATATGTTTTGAGAAGCCACATGATGCTGGGTTATCAATTTCGCAGGCAAAGACCGGTGTTAAATTATCTTGCTGATTTTATGTGTAAGGAACTAAAACTTATTATTGAGGTGGATGGAGGCAGTCATAATGATGATGAAATTTATAGGAATGATTTAAAAAGACAGGGAGAACTGGAAAAAGCCGGATTCACGGTTTTAAGGTTTTCAGATGAGGAGGTATTAAAAAATATAAATAATGTTACCAGAACATTGGAAGGGTGGATTGAAGAATTCAGAAAGAAAAATCCACCCCCTGCCCCCTCCAGCGGGGGATAAGCGCTGATTAACTGTTTTACTTTGATAAAAAGTTTCAAGTCTTAATTTGCATTAACAATCAGTTTTCTAAAAATTATAAATAACAGCAAGCAGAATTCTCAGATTTGAAATATTTTCACTTTCTGTTATCAATCCATATTGATCTCTTTTAAGATTACCGGAGGCATCTTTGGTTGCATAAGCTGCGCTGGTATATTCAATTTCGGTGGCAAAATTCAGCCTTCCTCTAATAAATACAACCCTTGGCGCCAGCCTGAATACTGATTTCATATTTGCACCTCTGACAGTTACATCGGTTCCGTCTACTTTGTTGGAGTAGATCAGAATAGAATCATTTGAGCCGATATTGCGGGTATATCCGGCCCATAACGCAAACTGTATTTTTTCACCGTTAGTCTGAATTTCAGTCCATCCTGCCAGGTTATTAATTGTAGCGTAGGTAACCCTGTTTGTTGTCGTATCTGCAACTGCATTCACCGCATAACCGCCAAGCATGGTAAGGTCGAAAAGATTTTGTCCGTAAACTCCCTGTATTTTATAAGTGAAAGCTGGATTTTTATACTTTAGGAACGCGGTGAAGGAAAGCCCGCTAACTTTTTCATCGGTAATATAAACTTTTTCGGTCTTGGAGGTTGAGAGCAACGGTTGAAGCGCCTTATAGCCAACTGCTGCTCCTGCAAGAATTTCAGAATTCTTTTCTTCATTTTTATTATCGAAAGATGCAATTGCAGTCATTTCGGGAATGGTTGAATACCGCAATGATGCAGAACCCTGCGGGCTGGTGAAATCGCGCTGTGCAGATAAAACACCGGCGACACTGAGTTTCCCGGGCTTATACTGAAACCTTATTTGCGGATTTCTTGAAAATGGTTGCATGGGAGCGCCGGTGTTAAAAGAGATAACCCCCGAGAAACAACCCGGAATAAAAAACGGATGCCAGTACTGCCCTGCCAGCAATTCTGATTTTCTCCAGTTTAGTTTTACAAAGGCATGCCTCAACCGAAATCCATTCGCATCAACAAAATTGGCATTTTCATTCCCAAAGAAATCGGCTTCCAGCACACCTGAGGTTTTAGCCCCGAAAGCATCCGGACCTGTAATTTTCCCTGTTAGTCTCGATTGAATTGAGAGAAAGTTGAAGGATGATTTCGCGTTGAGGTCATTGTTTTCTGAATCAAAAAGTTTCTCTTTCGGGTACAGCAGAAAATGACCTTCCCTGATGGTAACGTTTTCACGAGAATCAAAAAAGTAGTCCGTTTTAATAAAACCCGAGAAACTTATTCCATATTTGGCTTCTTCTTTGCTTTCCTGGGCATTTACAAACAATGAAAGCATTATTGATAATTGGCAAATTATTCTTTTCATGTTCAAAAATTAGTCATTGTGATAGTTTTCCACTTTGTTAACATTGTCCTTTTGCGTCATTAAAGATACAATAACCAATACAATCACCGCCAAAGGTATAGAAATAATTCCCGGATTATCCAATTGAATAGGAGCGGATGCCTTGCTTAATCCGTACTGTTCAAACAAACTGGGTGACAAAGCGATGATGGTTATAGATGAGATAATACCTGTAACAATAGACCAGGCAATACCTTTGGCTGTTGTTTTTTTCCAAAACAGCAGAAACAGGATGGCTGGCAGATTTGCCGAGGCTGCCACCGCAAATGCAAGCCCTACAAGGAAAGAGACATTCATACCCTTGAAAAGTATACCAAGAATAATAGCAAAAATACCCACACCAAAAGCTGCCAGTTTTCCTGCTTTCACCTTTTGTTTATCGTTCATTTTCATGTTCAGGTATTTATCCATAAAGTCATGGGCAATAGCACCTGAGGAAGCAACAATCAATCCGCTTACCGTACCCAGAACTGTAGCAAAAGCAATAGCAGATATTATTGAGAACAACCCAACACCAAAAAACTTTGCAAGAAGCGGGCCGGACATATTGCTGCTTTCCAAGTCCAGAACTCCGTTCACAGAAGCGCCGAGTCCCATAAACAGGGTAAGCATGTAAAAGAATCCGATTGCGGCAATGGCAACTATGGTAGATTTGCGTGCGGCTTTTTGACTCGGAACAGTATAGTATCTGATAAGTATATGGGGCAGGGCAGAGGTGCCAAAGAACAAGGCAAGCATCAGTGACACAAAATTCAGTTTTGTCCAGAATGTTGCTCCGGCACGGGTAGAAATCTTATACAGCAACCCCGGTTTAATCATGTCTTTGCCCGAAGTGGCAGTCTGGAACCATACCGTCGTTTGCTCTTCTTTGATATCCTTTTTGGTGAATCTTATTAAATCGCTGTTTTCAAGGGTTGACAAGTATTTAAAAGGTCCGAGCGGACCGGTTTCTTCAACCTCTTCACCATCAACTTCAATTCTGGTAAGGTGGCCTACCTGATAAAACTTTGATGCCGATTTTGGTTCGCCGTTATAGAGTTTCGTTCCGTCTGGTTGCAGGGATATTGAAAGCATCTCGTCAAGTGAAGAAGAATCAGCGGATAATTTAAACCATCTTGTGATCTGGTCTTTTTCGATTTTGGCAAAAGTAAGCTTCCCGTCAACTGTGTAAGTGTTTTTTAAAATGTAAGAAGAATCTGAAGTGGCTGTAAGTTTATCTCCTTCTGTTACAGCTCCGATCTTAATGAATTCATGGTAATCATCACCCGGGTTAAGGTTAAGCCCGTTTTTTAAAATATATGCAGTAAGGATGGTAGAAAATATAATCAGTAATCCCCCCTTGATGAATTGTACATAAGTTGTGGAGGTCATACCTGCCGTAGCCACAATAAAAATAACGATGGAACCAACTATTAAAACTCCTGTCCAGTGGGGTAACCCCAGTAATGGAACAACAAGATCGCCTGCACCCACCATTTGAGGAATAAGATAAAATACAGAGACAATCAGCGTGCTGATAGCTGCGGTAAGTTTTATTGATTTTGAATTAAACCTTGCATCGAGTGCATCGGTGAAAGTGTATTTTCCAAGCCTTTTCATGGGTTCTGCCACAATAAAAAGTGCTACCACCCATCCCGCAAGGTATCCAATCGAGTAAAGGAATCCATCGTAGCCTGAAAAGGCTATCATGCCGCATATTCCGAGAAATGAAGCTGCAGAAAGATAATCACCTGCAAAGGCAATTCCGTTTACTCCCCAGTGAATCTTTCCGCCTGCTGCATAATATCCTGATGCCGATTTGGTTTTCCTGGCAAAATAAAACGACAGCCCAAGAACCATGGCTACAAAAAAGATGAATATTATGATTGCCCATATTGAAACATCATAAATCATGACCTTCCCTCCATTTCTTTATTCATTTTATTTTCTATCCCGGTACATATGTAATTGTAAATAAAACCCATAATAATGGCCAGAATAATCAGTCCAAAACCATATACTATGGCAAGGTTTTGTTTGCCAATAATGTGCAATCCCATCAGTTCAGGATCAATAAGTCCGATAATGACAAATCCACTGTAAACCAATATGTAGAAAACAAAAAGAATCACTCCTAATCTTGATTTTTTCGCGGCTGCATAGTCTTTTTCAAGTTTTGCGGCTGGTCCGTGCATATACCCCCCCTTTTTAAAATTTAAATATTAGCATCGTTCTTTCTAATACTTTAGAAATTCCCGAAACTAACCAATAATTTGCTAATAGTAATTTTTAAAATATTGAAATGCAACATTGTTATAGATCAACTTTTTTATCATATTTATAAAAAATTTTCCAATGCGGTTAATTAATAAAATTGATTGTGAATCTTGTCCGCTGAAATGCGATATATTTCTTACGGCTAAAGAGATGAACATTCAGAGTAAGCTTGAAACCATTCACACCAGCTATAAAAAGCGTGAAGTTATTTGCAGGCAAAACACTTTTGTATCGCATGCGATTATTATTGTTGAGGGTAATGCAAAAATGTATATTGATGGAATTTATAACCGCAACATCATACTGAACATTTTATTGCCATCAAATTATATCGGACTGCTGTCGGTTTTCGGATCGCCCAACTACAATTACAATGTTGCAGCTCTTAATGATTGTCATACCTGCCAGGTAGACATCGAGATTATCAGGACGTTGTATTACGGCAACCACAATTTTCTGATGAAGCTCAACCATGCTTTCGGAATAACTGTATCAACCATCATGCAGAAATTAATATCCCTGAACCAGAAACAGATACGCGGTAAGGTTGCCGAGAGCCTGTTGTATCTTTCCCAGCTTTACGATGCAAGCAGATTTGTACTTACAATAACCCGCAAAGAGCTCGGTGAATTATCTGCCATTTCGGAGGAAAACGCTGTAAGAGTATTAACTGAATTCAAAAATGAAAATATCATTGATATGAAAGGGAAGGAAATTTATTTGAGAAATATAAAACTATTAAAGAAAATCAGTGAGATTGGCTAATCAGCCCTTGTAAGCGCTCATAAATTCGGCGCTGAGTTTTTCCTGGTAACCGTTCATTTGAGAAAACACTTTTTTTAATATCAACTGTTCCATTTCAGTCATTTTTTTCGGTATTATTTCATTGCTGATTTCGGTTTTGTTACGGATTTGTGTTATTTGCTGTTTCATTCGCTGTTGCATCAGGTAATTAAAATGAAATTTTACTTCATCACATGTAGATTGGCTTAATATATTGAGTGATCCAAGAGCATTAATTCTGTCAATGGTACCGTTATACCGGATATTATTGTAAAGTGCATAAATTCGGGCAAACATAACCACCGGTGCAAGGCAGCTTTTTACATCCACAATTTCGACATTCTTTCTGGATGTTTCTGTAACAATATTCCCGAAAACATTAATTGGCGGTTTAAAACCAATAACCGACTGTGCCAGGAAATAGAAAAAAGCCGTTCTACCCTTCAATGAGTCAAATACAAAATCTTCCAGCTTTTTAAACAAATTGTTGTCTCCATAAACAAGTCTCAAATCAAAGAATACAGAGATATTCAGAATATTTTCGGGTTCGGCATTAATAATCCAGTCACTAAAGTACTCCTTCCATACACCAAGAGGCTGGCACCACTTGGGATTATTTGCCATGTATCCGCCTTTGCAAAGCGGTAATCCGGTTTCATCAAGATTCGTACAAATTTTTTCAGACAGTGCCAGAAAGTATTGTTGAAGTGTTTCTGCGGGTATTGTGTTTTTGTCCTCAAAAATAACTGCATTATCCTGATCGGAATTAAATACCAGTTCCTCACGGCCTGCGCTTCCTATTGAAACAAAAGCAAAAGGTACAGGTGGTTGACCGAGTTCTCTGATCGCATTTTTAATAATTTTTTCAGTAATGCCATCGTTAAATTTTGAAATCATTTTACTCAATGTCAGTGCGCTTCCTGTCTCATTCAACAGGGGTCTTATCAAACCTGGAAGCCGTTCTCTGATATTGGTAAGTTCCTGAATATTTGCACTGTTACCAATGGTTTCGGTAATTGCTTCAACAGGATTTATATATACTCCGAATAATTTATTCTTGTCAATTATGCCAACAGGCTCTCCAGTGAGGTTTCTGATGACCAGGTGTGAAATTTTTTTCTTTTCAAATATAGATGCAGCAACTTCCACTGTTGTGTTTTCTTCGATGTACACGACCGGGGCAGACATAAACTCAGAAGCCAGGGAATTAAATGCCATTTTGCTGTAAATAAACCTGTTGACAATATCCTTTTGTGTAATTATCCCAATGCATTTCTGATAAAGCATCAGTAATACACAGGAGGAATTGTTTTGAAGCATAACCTCCATGGCAACCAGTATTGTTGCATCTCCGGGACATGATATTACCGGGCTGCTGTACTCCATGACAGGCTGATTGTTTAAAGAAAACAGTGTGGCAATGTCAAACGAAGAATAGTTAAATTCTTCAGGTACCAGACCATTGCCCAAAGGTTCAATGATACCGTCGCAAAAGAGGTATTCATCATTTAAATTTACAGAGAGGTTTAGGTTTAATCTTACCTCTACGGCACTGCTGTCCTTTTTTTTCAGGCTGATATGCCGGTTAACCACGATTTGTTTCTCTTTTAATTCCCTGAGTATTTTTTTAAGTTCAGATTTGCCGGAAAGTATTTGTGTAAAAGGAGTTTTCTTTAATTCAGATTTACTCGTATAACCGAGTATTGACAGCACATTGTGATTGAATTCTACGAGCTGTTTTTTTTGCTTTAAAGATAACCGGAACAAACCGAGATTCGAATACTTCGAAACATCCTGGTAACGTTTTTTTATATCTTCCAGTTCCAGCCTGGCTGAACGTTGTTCGCTGGTATCGCGGAAAGTAAGCAAAACGCCTTCTTTTTCGGCAAAACGTACCGGAAGAATTGTCAATACTGCATTGGTTACAGAACCATCTTTTTTCTTCAGGTCTGTTTCCAGTCTCTTTTCCTGATGAATATGCGCTATATTAATTGCTATATCTGAGACAAAAAGTGAGTTCACCTCGATATTCTGTAACTCTTCACCTGAATACTGCAGCCAGTTCTGAATAAATGAATTTGCGTAGGATATTTTGGAATTCATCAGTAAAATGATACCCTCGGTAGATGATTCAATCAACGATTTATATTTCTCCTTAGATTCGTGAAGCTGCTCTTCGGCTTCCAGTCTGCTTTTCTCGATCGTAAGACTTTGATAGGTTATAAAGAATATAATCAGGGTAATAATCAGGGTAATACCCAGTAAAATAAGAATCAGTCTGTTGGTAAGCCGCGAAATTTCTGCCTGAACATCATAAAGGTACATTCCGGTACCAATTATCCAGTTCCAGGGTGCAAATTTTTTTACAAAACTAAGTTTTGGGTCAATATGCTCAGGATCATCTTTAAACTGCCATTTGTAACGCATAAATCCCTCTCCCTGTTTTTCAACTATATCAAGGGCTTCCATAAATATTCTTGTGCCGTCGGGATCGGTGAAATTTTTCAGGTTTTTACCTGTCAGATCCTGCACATAAGGGTGCATTATCATTACAGGGGTTAAATCGGTTATCCAGAAATAATCTTTTTTATCGGGACCGTACCGCAATGCTTCTATTTCAACAATTGCTTTTTTTTGTGCTTCTTCAAGCGTGAGCAGTCCTGATTTTTCATCATGATGGTATTTGTCCAATATACTCCATCCGGTATTGGTGAGTTCAAGCAACATGTTTTTTTTCTGTGAAACTGCATTTCGTTCGAAGGCAGGGATTATAAATGCAAATACAGAAATGACGAACATCAGTATCGCCAGCATGGCAGGCAATACTATCCTCTGAAAAAACCTGGTTTTAATGAGTTGTCTCATAAAATAAACCTGCGATTTGTATTCAAAGATAATGCGTTTATACTGAAGTTGGTACTGTCAAAGATGGCAAAGCCGTTTACCTGGCTGTTATCGGCAAGCGCAGGGATGGTGACACAGCAATATTTATTTTTCAGCTTTCTTTCCCCGAATGAATAATATGTAAAACCGTTGAACAGATTGAAAAACGAAGTTTCACCAGGTTCATAGCATATTCCTGTTCCTTCAATATGCATATGACCGATTATACTAAGCTGGCAATTGCTTTGCCTGAGATACTCAAAGTGGGTTTTAATTTTTTCCGCCTCATCATGATTGGTTGATACAAATCCGGTAAAATTCGGATAAAGAAAATGTGAAAACATGATTTTTATAGCGTCAAAATCTTTAATAACAAATTCTGACAATGAAAGCAGATATTCAATATCTTTTTCACTCAATGAAACAGGATAATCATCGGAGTAATTCCAGACTGTATCGCGGGATGATGCAATTTTTTCTTCGGGCAGCAGGTTGTACCAGTCAGATGGAAACTTAAAACCTGAACTATATTCCGGGAATTTCTTCAGGTGAAAAATGTCATGGTTACCGAGTAAAACAGTATTGCAGTTTTTTCTTATAAGACTGATACATTCTGCAACATTTCGTGTATCTGTATAACTTGCCCTCTTATAAGGATAACCCAAAATATCACCCAGACAAATGATTTGGTCACATTTCTCAATTTCTATCATTTTCAGGGCCTTTATAAGGCTTACAGCGTCTTCGTGTATGTCGGTTATAAGGGCTATTTTCAATGGACTGTATGATTTTATATCACTATCTCTTCATTTAAATTACAAAGTAAAAATTTTCTGAACTATGAATTGCAAATTAATCCTTTGAAAATGTAAACACCCCGCCACCCTGTTTCAAAATCATTTTGTTTTCTTCGGGTGCGAACTCCATCACAATGCCCGCTATATCGAACCTGAAAATATTTTTATCAGCGGGTTCAAGTATGAAGGATTGCTGACCTGTGGCCTGGGCAGTTAATGAACTGCCTTCTTTTTTCACGGTTATCTTCAGGGGAATTTGTGTACTGGAATATACTCCTGTATACTGGTCAAGTTCCGATTCGTTAATATGGTATGTATTGAACTTCGGAATATCATAGGGCCTGCCGAAATAACAACTCAGCACACCTACTGTAATATTATTGATATTGTAATTAGCGCCATTTGAGGTGATGGCAATGGCCAGGCTATCGTCGGGGAAATAACCCAGCATTGACCTGAATCCGTCAATACCGCCTCCATGGCCGAATCCTTTCTTTTCATAAAAGGGCGTGGGGAAAATACCCATTCCTGCATTGTCTTTGATGGTGGTCATCTCCTTCAGGCTTTCAGCAGAGATAATCTCTCCACCAAACAGCTTTTCAATAAACCGGGTAAGGTCTGCAGGAGTTGACAAGACAGCGCCGGCTCCCAAAGGCACCGACATATCTGTTTCGCGCTCTTTCACCCACTTTTCATCATACCTGTATGAAAAACATTCGTTACCGGCAATACTTGTTTTTCCTCCAAGATAAGTGTTATTTAAACCTAGTTGATTGGTAATCTTTTCTGCAAGAATCTCTTTATAAGGCTTATTATAGATTTTTTCGAGAATAAAGGTCAGTAAAACAAAATTTGAATTGCTGTATTTCATTTTGCTTCCGGGTTCAAATTCACTCTCTGCGCTGCTGATTTTGTCCACTAATTCTTTTTCTGTTCTGGGCTCCCACGACCATTGCAGGTAATCGGGGTCGTCGGTAAAGCTGTGAATACCACTGCGGTGATAAAGCAGTTGGCTGATGGTTATTTTATCCGCATTTTCAATTTCCGGAAAGTAATGGTTGATGTTCTGGTCAAGTGAAATCTTTTTCTCCTCAACTGCCTTAAAAATCATAACAGAGGTAAACATTTTCGAAATGGAACCAATCCGGTAGATGGTGGCCGGCGAAGCCTTTTTACCGGTCTCAGTATCGGCAAAGCCTATCGCCTTCGAGTAGATGATACTTCCTTTGTGTGACAATGCAACGCTGCCCATAAACCGGTTGTTGTCCTCAAGCGCCTGAAAAAGACTGTCGAGTTTGAGGGTGTTTAATTGCTGGGAACATATACTTATTGTTAATAAGCAAAAAAGAAGTGTGAAAATGAAATGCTTTTTCATTGAAATGGATTTAATAATTACAACACTTTATAGTTTAGTTTTATTTGATTTTTATTTATTGTAAATGTCTAAAACCCACCTGTAAAAACTTTCCTTCCAAAGTTCAACCGAATATCCATTGTTATATGCCAGTCCAAAACCATGATCTCCTTTTGAATATATATGAAGTTCGGATTTTTCAACTTCTGCAACTATTGCAGTCAGATAGGGAAGTATTCTGTGTAAGGGTATTTTTTTGTCATCTTTGGCTACAGCCATGAAGAATGGCGGCAGACATTTTTTATCTTTGATTTTCTCTATCTCTTTTACACTGTTGCCATGATAAATAAGGCCTGCAAATGAAGGTTGCCATCCATTATGCCCTTCGCAGGACTTAAATACAAGTTTTTCAGTAAGCCAGCCACCGGCTGAAAATCCCAAAACACCCACTTTGTCTTTATCAAGTTTCAGACTGTCAGACAATTCTCTCATTCTCAACACGCTTGTTCCTGCATCAAGTACAACAGCCTCCTTGTAAACATCCATCGGAATAAGGTATTTACCGTTTATATCTTTTTGATTGGTACGGTATTTTACAACCATGCAATTGATACCTTTTGCAGCCAGCCATAGTGCAAGGTCGGTACCTTCCTTATCGAGCCAGTTATTAACCAGACCACCTCCGGGAAAAATAACCAGTCCGATATGTTTGTTGTTTGAATCCGCAGCCGGAAATAACAGGTATGTGGGATTCGAAATATAACTGTAAACCCTGTTTTTGTTTGACAAAGAGCCGGGTTTAACAAGTGAGTCTGCATAACTTTCATCCTGAACATGAAGAATCGGATTATTTTTTAATCCGTCCCTATATAGTGGTAATTCTTCAGGCATTTGCCCGTAAGTAGAAATACCTGTTAAAGTAACCAAGATAAAAAACGATGATTTGATTGCCTTCATATTTTAGATTTTACTTTATAATGAATTCATTACGCATTTTACAGTTTAATAAATATCCGTTTCCTGTAGAGCAACCACGCCGGTATATAGCAAATAACCACGATCAGCAGGGCATACAGAAGGCTTGCAAGTTTACTAGGTATTGAGATTCCGGCACATAAATTCATGAAATGCGTTACCGGGCTTTGTCCCTGTATTTTAATCATATCCAGCAGAAACATCAGTTCTGAAAGCACATAGATGGTGATGGCATTTGCACCGAATACGATTCCAATTTTTGTAAAACGTTTTCTTTGCAAAATATCCACAACAAACATACTGGCAGCGAGGGTCATGCATGCCAGTCCCCCTGTAAACAGCACGTAGGAACTTGTCCAAAGACTTTTGTTCAGTGGGAATACCCAGCCCCAGGCCTGCCCGGTGATGGTGGCCAGAAAACCTGCTGTAAAAATCCAGAGTATTTTGTGTTCTTTTTCAGGTTTGCCGGTAATAATCATTCCGGTCAGCATACCGGCTATCCCGGTGGCAATTGCAGGAAGCGTGCTTAAAATGCCCTCCGGGTCCCAGGTTTTCATCCACATACTCCCGGGAAGGATTAAACGGTCAACCCGGGCTGCGAGGTTTATCCCCGGTTCAAGCATGGCTTTCCCGTATTCAGGTGTCGGGACCAATACCATCGCCAGCCAGTAACCGATAAGAATAATAATTCCGGTAATCAGCCAGGTACGCCACGAAGTGAAAAGAAACAGCAATGAACAAACCAGGAAGACAACTGCAATTCGTTGCAATACCCCGGCAATGCGAAGTTCCTGAAGCGATGGTGCATGCAGCAGATTTAAGAATATGCCCACAAGAAAAATTTTCAGGAAGCGTGATGTAATTTTTATTACCGTTTTTTTTGATGAAGTTCCTGATGCGACTCTTTTTGAATAGGCAAGAACGATAGAAACACCCACTATAAAAATAAAAAACGGGAATATCAGGTCGGTGGGGGTAACACCGTTCCATTCCTTGTGCGAAAAGGGTGCATAAACATGATCCCACGAACCCGGGTGGTTCACCAGGATCATGGCTGCAATGGTGTAACCCCTGAATGCATCAAGGGAGATCAGCCGTTCATTGGTCATATAAAACAAGCATAAAATCTGTCATGAAGATATAGAAAAAGTTTGAAAAGACAAATCGGTGTTTTTACAGTGTTCAGGAGGAAATTTTGATTAATCTGTTTTAATAAAAAGAATTTGTGAAAGAATGATATTAAAAACGAAGCGTGTTACTGTTTCAAGGTTATTATAATTTATTGTTTCAGGATTATCCCCGGGTGTATGCATTTCCCCCCAACCAGTTAATAAATGGATTGAAGGGTATCCGGCATATGTAAAACAAGCATTATCTGAATGCTGATAATTCTGTGAGAATTCAAGGGTTAATGGTTTCTTCTCCTGTGAAGCTATTTGTATTAGTCTGTCTTGCATTTTATATATTACATTTTCAGGAGCTGCAACATATAATCCAGCATTCTTAAACTTTGTTGTATCTAATACTCCGATACAATCAAGATTAATTGTAAAAGTTTCGTTGTCCATGAAGAATGGTTTATTTTTAATAAAAAATCCCGATCCAACCAAACCTTCTTCTTCTCCTGAAAATGTAATGAATGCAATCGATTTTTGAGGCATATAACCTGACCTGGTTATTTTAGAAAAAAGATTACCAAGTTCAATAACCGCCGAAGTTCCGGAAGCATTGTCATTAGCTCCCGGGTAGAATATTGAATCTTCTGTTCCAACAGCATCATAATGTGCTGAGATGATTAAACCTATCTTTTTATCCTCACCTTCTAAAACACCAATAAGGTTTTGAGATTTAAAGGCCCGATTCTGCTTTACAATTCTGAATGAAACATCTGTTTTTGAAAAACCGGCCGGTGATTGCCCGCTTTTTAATAATGTATCTATATGTCTTTTCAGATGTTCTGAATTAATTCCCATAAGTGAATCTATTGATCCGCTTCTGGCGATTATTGCAGGAAACGTGCCAATAGCATGGTTTAATGCAACATTATCCATACTACGGTAGAGGTGCCAATTGGTGTTTATATGTGATAATACTTCAGGCACATACCTTTGAGAATTTACTTTAAAAATAATTCCCTGTGCACCATGTTTTTTTGCATTTTCTTTTTTTTCTGAAATCTCAGCGAGATTGACAGGTTTAACAAAATCAAAATAATCCGTGAGTTTGCCAGTAGTGTCAAGAGGAGAATTAATTTCAACAACTACCCATTTGTTTTTTACATCAATATTTTTGTAGTCTGAATAGTCTTCTCCGTCCAAACCAAATCCGGCATATACAATTTCAATCTTATCTGCATCACTTAAAAAACAGAACTCAAAAGTAAAGAAATCAGAAAGGTAGTATAATCTCTTATTCTCATTCTCAATATTGAAGCTAATTAGTGTATCATAGCTGTAGACAAAATTCTGTGAATAGTTTTGTATTGTATTAAAATTTCCAAGTAATCCTGACTTTGCAAATTGATTTTGTATATAAGTTGCGGCGTTTCTTTCTCCCGGGGTGGCAAATTTTCTTCCACCTAAGTTCCTGTCGCATAAATATAAGATATGCTCCTCTAAATTTCTGGATGAGATACTATCCTTAAATGAATTTAATGATATGTTTTTATCCAGGTTTTTCAATACTAACAATTCAATCCTTCGGTTCTTTTGTCTGCTTTCATCGTCTGTGTTTGGCACCCTGGGTTTTGATTTACCATAACCTTTTATGTGCATGTATTTCAAATCAATACCAAGTTGACCAAGATATTTCATAACCGATTTTGCCCTGTTTACCGAAAGTTGCAGATTATAATTATCACTTCCGATATTATCCGTATGGCCTTCAATAATTATGGAATCTATCTCTGTTTTATCAATAATTAGTCGTTTAATATCCGAAAGCGTTTTCTTTGCCATATCGCTTAATTCAAAGCTGTTGTATTTAAAAAGTATCTCATTTCCAATGGATATATTGATAGCACTATCTTTATCAAATACAGAAACAGGGTTGAGCTCGGAAAGATTGAATATCTGGTAATCAGAATCGCCATTCTTTTTATACATTAAACTAAGTGCGATTCTTGTCCTGGGCCCCTGAAAATACTGAACTTCAATCTTATGAGATCCTTTTTTTAGGACAATACTGTTCGATTTACATGTTATCATGTGCTGATAATCGTTGTCAATGATCAATTCCTGATCAATATATAATTTTGAGCCATCATCCGAGCAAAGCAAGAAGTAGTATAAATTGCTATCATTAATGTAAAACTCACCTTTATAAACAATTGCGAAATATTCATACCTGTTGGTAACTCCGGGAAATCCATTTAAAAAGTCCTGTTCAATTACATGAAGGGAATTGGCATATATTTTTCCCACAGGCACCAATGTAGAAAAGTCTGGTAGTTTGACTGTATTGTATGGCAAAAAATAAATATCACCGGTAAAGTCATTGATGTGTTCTTCCTTCTCACCAAATACTTCTATACGATGTTTTGATTGCACCTGGGCATTCAGGGTTACAACAGATATCAACCAAAATATCTGAAATATTACAGGTTTTATATTCATTACCCTTTTATCCAGTCAGACGTTTAAAAAATGAAATAGGATATTTCAAAAACAGTTTGCTTACAAAGATATCTACAAACAAATCATTATGGTTGTTCCGGGTTCTTAAATAGTGGCTCTAAGAAAACGCCAATTACTGCGTTATGCTCGTCTTTCAAGTCAGTCATTTACTTTAGTAAACTCCTGACTTTC
>JAFGPL010000252.1 GCA_016936215.1 Bacteroidales bacterium | reverse complement strand
TCTGCAAGGGTTGCCAGCCTGTCAATCTCCTGAATGCGTTGTTTCGGGTACTGTTCATCCGGTAAAACCGTTAAAGCACGTTGGTATTCTGTTTTTGCCGATGTGTAATTTTTTGAAGAAAACATCCTGTCGGCGCCTGCGATGATGCCGTTGTATTCTGCTTTTTTTGTCTCTAAGGCGGCAAGTTGAGTCTGTTCCTGTTTTATCAGGTTATCTGTTTCTTTTATTTTATTTTGAGCAAACACATCTCCGGGTTTGAATGTAAGCGCCTGTTGGAATGCTTCTTTTGCAAGTTGGTACTGCTTTTGAGTGAGCATCGAATTGCCTGTGTTTACTGCGTTTTGATAATTTTCCTGAATTTTTTGTTGTTCCTTTGCCTTATCAGCCAGTACCTGTCTGTCAATTTCCTGGATACGTTGCATCGGGTACTGCTCGTCAGGTTTTTTATTGCTTGCTTCCAGGTAGGCTTCTTTAGCCTGTTCAAGGTTTTTTGCAGCATATAACTGGTCGGCTTTTTGAACCAGGGCAAGGTATTGTCTTTTTATTTCTTCCTGTTGCTGTTTATTTTGTGCCTCCTGTGCCATTAACCTGTCCATTTCGGCAAGTTTGCTTCTTAAGGCAGCATCATCGGGTTTAAATTGCAATGCCTGCTGGTAATAACCTTTTGCAGTCTGAAAGTCTTTGGAAGTGGATGCTTTTTCTGCAGCAGCCATGGCATTCTGGTAGCCGGCATTTAATTCACGTTGTTTTCGTGCTTCATCAGCAGCCAGGGCGCTGTTAAGCTGGCTGATACGCTGTTTCGGGTAAGCTTCGTTTGGTTTAAGTGCAAGGGCTTTGTTATATTGTTCGAGGGCAGCCGCAAAATCTTTGTTTTTATAAAGATTATCGGCTTGTGAAAGTGCCTGTTGATATTCTTTTTCTGTTTCTGCCTGTTTGTTTCTTTCAACAACTTGTTGTTGCTGTGCAATAGTGCCCCTTTCTGCTTCGGCAATTTTAGCCTGAGCAAGCTGGTCGCCGGGTTTAACCTGCAATGCCTGCTGGTAAAGCTGTTTGGCGGCTTCAAAATTTTTCGCTGCCATTTCTGCATTGGCCCTGGCAATAGCATTGTTGTACTTTGCTTCCTGTGCGGCTGCAGCCTGCTGGTTAGCCTGTGCTGCTGACATGGTTTTTTCAATTTCGGCAGCTTTTTGCTTTGGATAGTTTTCCTGAGGCTTAAGCACCGAAGCAGCCTTAAACTTTAACAGCGCTTCGTCTGGCTTGTTCTGCGCCAGAAGTGCTTCTGCCTCACCGACTGTTTTGGTATAGAGGTTTTCGATGTTTTCAAGTTTGGAGACCTGCTGGTCTATCTGGCTGCTTTTTTGTTTCGGGTATTCTTCGTTTGGAAAAACTTCTGAGGCGGCTGCATATTTTTCACGGGCTTCATCAAACTGCTTGTTGGCCATTGCTTTGTCAGCTTCTTTTATCAGCTTGTCATATTTATCAGCGAGGCATTGCTCATTGTCTATCATAATTCGTTCGAGCTTCGATCTCATTTTTGAAAGATGGGCATTGTCTGATTCGAAATCTTTTCTTTTGGCGTTGTATTTAATAACATCCACAGGGTCAGACAATGCAGCATAATCCACACCATCGCAACTTTTTACCACGCTCATTGCAAATTCCCTTACCCATATTCCGGTCTCTTCACCGGGCAGGGAGGTATCGAATGCTAACCGTTTGGAAATATAACGTTCCTTACCAACCTCAACCACATAATATTTATTCATTTCAAGTTTAAAGCTGAACATGCCGTCTGAACCGGTCCTTACGCTGTTAATTTTTGTATTTCCTTCGTACAGGGTAGCAATGGCCCCGTTGAGCGGCTGCATGTCAAGCTCTGCACGGCCCCTTATTTCGAGGTAGCGTTCAGTTTCCTGAGAAAAAAGTTTTACAAATGAGATGAAGAGGATTAAGGTGGTGGCAATAACTGTTCTTTTCATCATTCTTTGTCTTAATTTTCAACTATTATTATTTTTTCCTGGGTCTTTTACTTAAAGTCAGATAAGACCATAATTTTTTTTACTATTATAAAGTTATTAACATTCATCCGAATGAAGTACATTCCCGATGGTAAATTCTCAAGATAATATTCTATTTCTACGTCGGGACTTTTATAAAGTTCTGATTTTATTAATTGACCCGAAACATTATACAGGTTGATCTTCACATCATATTTTGGTAACTCCCAGAAAGTAATGTTTATCCTTTCGTGTGCTGGATTCGGATAGATGAATACATCTTTTTCCTTAGGCAAGGTATCTGGCCCGGGATAATAAGGTACAGAATCGTATGTTAGGGCACAGATATCTAAAGAAACAGGTTGGGTTGTTCCCATGAAACTGTTTAGCGGTTGCCATAAGTTACCTGAAAATATAAATGCTGTGTTCTCAGCCAAACCATCATCCCCGATGTTTATTTTAACCGCGAATGTGTCGCTGGCCGGCTGGTAAAAGATCTTATACCCGATATAAAAGTCATCTGCTATACTTAAAGGTACATCAGGTTGAATGGTAAAGTACTCATTTGCAACCATGTCGAGCAATAAGACATCGGTCTCGAACAGGGTTTCACCGTCGGGGTAATTCTTTCTCACAAACACATTTATTTTTGAAGAATCTGTTGTAGGGTATACGATACCGGGCCTGATCAAAATTCCAAGAATATTCTTCTGTTGTTCAAAATAAAATTTTTCAGCAAACAGGGTAGCTGAATCGGAATTATGGCCGGAAGCATATCCCTTTAGTGTTCCTTCTCTGGATAAAACAGAAGCGTTGCCGTATGATGTATTTGAAAGGGTGTCACCGCTCAGCCAGAAATTTCTGAACGGATCATAACCATCAATAAATCCGGCGCCGGTTTGCAACGGGTCGAGCCAAAATTTAAGCTGCCCCGAGGGTTCGCTGTGATGGTCCCAGCAATAGAAGAATTTCTGAAAATAGTCATTGACCGAATTTCCGCAAACAGCCCATCCCCCGGTGAGAGTACCTGTAATGTGGTGATTTTGGTTAAACAGGGGGCAACCCGATGAACCCTGTTCGGTGGTCCCAATGTCCCATTGTGTTACCAGCCAGTGAGAATTTGCAAGGTATTCAGCGCTGAAGTCGCCTGTTTCTGCCGGCTGTTCCTCAAAGGAAATTTTCTTTACATCACCCTGCGGATGATGGATGGTGTATGAACTCACGGGAGCTATATTCTGTCTGTCCCAGCCTGCAAAGTATGGATGGTAATAATAAGGTGGTTTTTCACTTAGCTCGAGCAGGGCAAAATCAAGGTCTCTTGATGCGGCCAGAAGTGTTGAACCCGAAATGGAAAAACTGCTGTTGCCGTCTGAGCCATAACATGAAGGGCTTTCGTACTGAAAAAAGAATATGGCATTGTCGGCGCGCCGCTGGTTATCAATACAATGGCCTGCAGTAAGAAGAAAGGGGTGACCGTTTTGCCGGGTTGTGTTTACGAGAGTTCCGGTGCAGCGTTCAATTCCGTCATAAACGATCCTTACTACCGAATTTTTAACTTTTTGAATGTCTGGGTTTTGATAACAGTTGATATCGGCATTACAATAGCCCGATGTCCTGAAAAAACTGTCCTGAATGGCTTCGGTTGTTTTCATAACAGCCGGTTCGCAGGCGATATACCCAAGTTTTAGTTCCCCAGGGTTATTGACAAAAGGCATTACCTGCATCTCAATATACAGCGTATTTGCCTGGATAGCGGTTAAGGCCAGTGACCCCGATAATTTATTATTTTTATAAGTAAATGCGCCTCTTACCTGTGATTGTTGACTGTTGTAAACGAATAACCTTACACCCTTATTAAGCTTGTAGTTATTGAAGACAAGAGAGATAGTGCTGGCATTGCCAACGAAAATACCTGCCCTCCAAACCTTTATTCCGGTACTGAGGGTGTCCCAAACGCCAAAATCCCTATAATCTAAATTCAGGTTACAAAAAAGCTGATTTTCAATGTTTTTCAGAGGAGGGGTGACAGAATTTTCATTTACCAGGCTCTTTGTTATTAAATCACACTGAGGTGTAAGCAAAGGAATTTCTTTAAGGTTGAATTGTCCCTCTGGCAATGGTTCCCCGGGGTATTGAACCTGCGCAAGCAGGTTGTCAATACAGAGCATTAGCAATATAACGAAAGATAAATATTTCAAATCAATCTGAAATAACTTCACTGTATGAAGATAATGTATTCACTGTGATTTTAAAAAAACTATATTCAACAACGTTAAAAAAGGCGTGTATGTTTCAACTATTTGTGATAAAAAAACAAAAGCCGGACTTATGTTTCCCGGCTTTCGGTTTTTATTTAGCTGTCTTCATCAGAAAGAAAAATCAAAATTCAGAAAGAATCCCCTTCCCATGGTTGAATACCCGATAAGCTCGTTGTATTTAGTATTAAACACATTCTGAACTCTTGCAGCAACCGAAAGGTATTTATTGATTTGTTGTCTGCAGGAAACATTAAGCAGTGTGTATCCTTTAAGCATTTTGGTATCCAGTGCGCCCATTGGCATAATGTACGAAGAGTAAAAAACATCACTTTTTTTGCTGATATGGTTTACGCTCAATCCCAAAATAGTTGAGTTGGTGAACCGGTAATCAAATGAAATGTTGAAATTGTCCGAGCGTCTGGGCAGGTTGTTCGTGCTGGTGTCACTTTCGAGAAAAATTCCATTTTCATAAAGCTGAACATGGTTTCCCTGCGTGATGTCTGCATTAATATTGTCTGAGGAATATTCCAGTCTGCTGTCCTGCAGGTTTACATTGCCCCTTATGGTAACTTTTTCGAACAGGTTGGCCCATAAGGAAATTTCAACTCCCCAGGTCTTCATTTCCGCGAGGTTTAGATATGTGTCGCCCCTGTAGTCATCACGCATCCAGTCGTTGCCGAGGTCTTCTATATTTAGGTTTTTATCCCAAAGGTAAACGTATTGAATGCTGTTTTTTACCGTTGTCCTGTAAGCAGAAAGAGTTGCCATAATGTTGTTTCCAAACATTTTTTTTATACCAATCTCATTTGAAAATGATGTTTCAGGTTTCAGATGAGGATTGCCCCTGCTAATGCCAGAAAGATAGTAACTTTCAGGTGTAAAGAGTTTATAAAGCGGAGGGGCATTGAAGCCGGTTGAGATACCGGCGAAAAGCATGGTTTTTTCTGAAATTTTGCAGTAGGGATTAAATTCCCATGTTACATATCTTCCATTCCTGTTGTCGCTGTTATACCTTGCACCCATCATGACGGAGAAAGATGATAAATATTCTGATATGGCAGAACCGTTTATATCCAGGCTAATAAATAAATTTGAGAGGTCTGAATGAATATCTAAGCTATCGAGATTGGTACGTGATTCATAACTCCATGCCCCGGCATAGGTATATGAGCGGCTGGTCATTGTCTCACGGTAGATACCCCCGCCGATTATTATCCTTATATTATTGCCGTTGTAATCCAACTGCAGTTCGTTGTTCAGAACTGTTCCTTCAAACGTGCCGGTATAAAAATTCCTGTCGAATATTCCGGGGGCCACCAGTGAACTGTCGTCTTCATTGGTGCGGCTTACCATGGAGCCTCCCCCGTTATACCAAATAGCAAACTTATCATTTGGTTTGTACCTGAAACTGTAATTGATATGCTGTCTTTCAAGGCCTACGGTATAATTTTCGTCATTTACAAATGCTCTTGCATCTGCGTCTGCATGCTGATCAACATTTTTATAAGAGATAAAAGCATCAATTTTCTTATTTTGATAGCCAATTTTCGAGACCAAGTCTGTTTTAACAAAATCATCCCGGTCGTTATTTTTAAAGACACCCTCTGCTTTAACTGTGTCAATCACTGCGTCGAGGCCTTTTATATCGCTTCGGAATACTTTACCGCTTAAATAAAAACCATTGCTGAAGGTGTAATTCAGGTTCAGGTTTTCATTAAACTGGCTGGTGCCGTGACCGAACCAGCCTGCGTTGGTATTGGCACCAACATGAAAGCCGGGGTTTAAGCTTTTTTCGGTAATTATATTTACCACCCCGCCAATAGCTGAGGAACCGTAAAGGGTGCTATGGCTGCCCCTTACAATTTCAACCCTGTTGACATCAATAAGTGAAATTTCTGAAAGATCTACTGCATTGGAATTTGAAGAAGGATCGGTAATACGTATACCATCAATCATTACCACCGCATGCTCACTGCCGGAGCCTCTAATAAAAAACGATTGGTTGGTACCGGGATTCTGTCTTACACCAATTACGCTGATGTTTTCTTGTGAACTGATAAGTTCGGCCAGGTTTGCGGCGCCTGAGTTCTTTATGTCATTTTTGGTAATGACGGTAACACTTTTAGGAACATCAAGAACTTTCTTTTCTGTTCTTGTGGCACTGATCATGACTTCATTGATAAAATAATTTTTAACTGAATCCGGCTGTTGTGACCAGCATGAAAAAAATGCTGAGAGGAGCCAGCCTGAAAGGCCCCATCTTAAAAAAGTTTGTTGGGTCATTTTAAAAAAATTAAAGTTTGACATACAAATAATTGATTGAAATACAATCAATACCCGTAAGCAACTTCGGATGTGAGTAAAGGAGGTTTTTCGACTTCCCTGCTTTTATCCCCGAAAGCGCAGAATATTGACTCGATTATGGCAGGTCTTCTGACTTATCCTTCCTTCAGGCGGCCTTCCCATCCCGGTTTTAACGGGGCAGTGGCTAAAGGTTGCCTTAGGGTTCCCTGCAGATAGCAGGGCAAGGAATCACAGCAGCGGGTACTGTCCGGGTTTTGCACCTGGTTCCCTTTTCATTACAGGGGTTATTAATCCCTGTAATACCATAAACGGAACAAATATAAATATTTTTTAACCAGGCAGGTTACTAACGGAAGATTATTTTTTTAATATAAAGTCTTAAAAGCCCTGACAGTAATAAATAGAAGGGGAAAAACTATTTTCAATTCCACCTGTATATCTGAAGACTGCCTTCTTTGATTATTACAGGGTTTTCTTCATGCGGGTCGTTTAAAATAATCTTGAAGGGGTATTCTTTTTCTTCAAAATCAACAAATGTAAAATCCCAGGTATAGTAACACATACATTTACAGTAACAATTAAGGTATGGCGCTTTGCAGGCATCACTGATGGTGATAAGAATACTGTCGCCTTTTGTCGCGGCTTCAGAAGTAAAAGGTGCACAACAGATATAATTCAAACCGACAAATACATCCAGGGTGTCATTTTTAATGGTAAAGATCACTGTGTCTGCAAAATCTTCACTTGTACTTTTAAGATCGCCGAAGTCCTGCCCATTACATCCTCCTAAAATAGTGGAGGAATATTTCAATGTTTTGACATGGTCAGTATCTTCGGAACAGTTGACGAGAATGATTACCAAAACTATAAGTATAATGCTGTGTAAAAAATATTTATTCATAACAGATGGTTTTAATGTTTGATATCATGATGGAAAAGTAAGGTTTTTGGTTGCTTGTATTTTTTTTTTTTTTGAGGACGGGTTATTCGGACTATTTCTGAAGTAGGTCCTTAATTTTTGAAACCAGCAGGTTTTTGTTTATGGGTTTGCTTATGTAATCGTCGCATCCGGCTTCGAGTGCTTTTACCTCGTCTCCCGGTGCCGCATAAGCTGTCTGGGCAATGATTTTTATATCACGGTTAAAAGTTTTTATTTCACGGGTTACTTTATACCCGTCAATGTCAGGCAAGCGAATATCCATAAGTACCAGATCAATTTTATTTTTCTTAGCTGCTTCAAGTGCATCTTTCCCATAGCTGGCAAACAAAAGCATGAGTCCGGTTTTGCTCAGTACTTCCCTTAAATATTCCGAATTATAGAAATCATCTTCTACTACAAGCACAGTACCCTTTATATTTTGTAAATCATCCGGCGAGTATGTTTCCGGAGTTAAGGGTACTGTTTTCTCGGGAATTCTGTAAGGGAGCGAAAAATAAAACACACTTCCCTTACCTGGGACTGACTCGAGCCATATCCTGCCCCCGAGAAGCCCGACAAGTCCTTTTACAATCGGTAATCCAAGACCGGTACCACCGTAGCTGCGCGATATTTCAAAGTCAACCTGGGTGAACCTTTCAAAAATGAAATCGTGTTTTTCTGCCGGGATGCCTATTCCCGTATCCTGAACAAAGAAAACTAAATCGTGTGCGTTGCCAAACCTGCACCCTGCTGAAATTTCACCTTCATTTGTAAACTTAAACGCATTGTTTATCAAGTTAATAAGTATCTGTTTAAGCTTTGTAGTGTCGGTCAGGATAACAGTTTCTTTAAGTTTTTCTTCAATAATAGTTTGAAAATCAATATGTTGTTTGTCAATTTTTTTCTGATATGTTTTAAAAAAATCCTTTAAGTTTTCAAATACCAGTTTCAGGTTACAGGGCTCAAAATGTGCCGTTAACTGCCCTGATTCAATTTTAGCAATATCAAGAATCTCATTTATAATGTCCAGCAGGTCGTTACAGCGCTGGTTGATTATTTCAGAAAACTGTTCAAGCTTTTCCTTGTCATTGTAGTTTCTGGCCAGCAATTCTGAAAAACCGACAATGGCATTCATAGGGGTACGTATTTCGTGCGAGATATTTTGCAGGAAAGCTGTTTTCAGCCGATCGCTTTCTTCCGCCTTTTCTTTGGCATTAAGTAGTTCTTATTCAGCTTTTTTGCGTTCGGTAATATCCTGAATGGTGCCTATCATTCTGGTGGTATTGCCGTTTTCATCAAATTCAAGTTCACCCATGCCATGTACCCAGCGCACCTGCTTATCGTTAAACCTGGTAATTTTGTATACCCTGTCGAAACGGTTATGTTCAGCAATCACATACTGTGTGAGGTAAGTAATCATTTCCCGTCGAAAATCGGGATGGATAATTTCTATCCAACCTTCAGTATTTTTTATGAATGATTCATCAATGCCAAAGATTTCATCGAGTGCATGGGAACTTATCCAATTACCTGTACCTGCATTAAAATAATACGACCCTATACGGGCTACAGACTGCGATTTTTGCAAAAAATATTCGGTTTGTTTCAGGTTTTCCTCAGCCTGTTTGCGATCGGTGACATCTATGCTAAAGCCGGCAAGCATAGACGGATTATTTTCAAAACAGATCGGGAATTTATGAGTCGTATAATATCTCCCGTTAAATGTTTCGTCAACCTGTATCTGTCTTCCTTCCCTGATAATTTTCTTATCATCCTCTATCATGCTTTTGGCCATGTTTGAAGGGAAAAGCTCATCCATGGTTTTTCCAATAAGTTTTTCCAGTGGCATCCCAAGCATTTTTTCGAAGTTACGGCTAAGATGTAGTGCGCGGATATCGTGATCTTTGAAAAAAACGTATACAGGGCTGTATTCCATAAAAGCGTTGAAGATAAGGTCTTTTTCCTTTAGCTTTTGTTCGGTAAGTTTACGCTGGCTTATGTCGCTGGCAATGCTTAAAATTGCAGGTATGCCTTGCCAGTCAACCAAAGAAACATAGACTTCAAGCGGTACAATGCTTCCATCTTTTTTATAGTGCGTAACCTCAAAAGATGCCTCACCCTGGTCTCTGATAATTTGCATGCGTTCCCCGATTTTTACAGCACTATTGGGTATGTCAATATCTTTCAGGTTTTTTGCCATAAACTCCTCTTCTGCGAAACCATGTATCTCAAAGGTTTTTTTGTTTGCATAGAGAAACCTGCCTGAAAAATCATGAACGGTAATCGAACTGGGCGCTTTGTCAAGCATTTTTGCCATTACCCTTATTTTTTCAGTGGCCTGTTTTTGTTCGGTTATATCAATATGCAAACCAACCATGCGTTTCGGTTTTCCATCAGGCAGCCATTCAATTATCCTTCCGGTACAAATTACCCAAATGGTAGAACCATTCCTGTGCCTGTACCTTATTTCACTGTAATATGGTATTTTCCCCATGCTTTGAGCATGTTTATTGAATGATTCGAATACCAAGGGAAGGTCCTCGGGGAATATGAGTTTTTGCCAGGTTTCGGGTACATTTGGTAATTCATGGTCTTCGTACCCAAACATTTTTTTAAATGAGGGGCTTAGGTATTCGGTATTATTGACTATATCCCAATCCCAGTAGCCGGCAAGAATATCTTCGAGTACTACCTGCAAGAGCTGTATATCCTGGTAGGCCTTTCCTTCTGAAACTCTGTCAGAAGGCATTGAAACATTCCTTTCTTTCTCTGCCTTCAACTGTGATACCTGCTCTTCCAGTTCTTTAATCTTTTGTTGCAGCGCTTCGTATGTGGGTTTGTTTTCCTGCATAAAAAATGACATCTGTATTTAAAGTTAGTACCTATTTATATTTTTTACACCACCTTTTTTAAAAAAATCTGACTGATTATTTATTCAAAGGCTGTGACAAAATAAATATTTTTTGTTGTCGTTAATACTATATATTATTATTTGTTATTGTTTATTATTATTTGTTAACCTAATTTTAACTTAAAAACCATGAAAAGTCAAATGTCTGTATTCAAGGTATTTCAACAAAGTGATGATTTTTTTGAAATACTAAATAATCCTGAAACATCGAGAAACTATGTTTTAAGGCAGGTTCTGTGGATTTTTATATTTACATTCCTGTATGGAATAGTTATGGGGAGTTATAACGGTTTGTTACAAAGTTTTGTAACAGGTATAAAGCTTCCGTGCCTTATTTTTCTGTCGCTTTTAATTTGTTTTCCGGCATTGTTTGTCATTCAGTATATGATTGGTTCTACCATGACGTTATACCAGATGGCAAATATAATATTATCAGGTTTCATAGTTTTCTCTACGATAATGCTGTCTTTTTCCACCATTGTAATTTTTTTTATGATAACAGGGGACAATTATGCCTTCCTGAAATTATTGCACGTGGGGATTTTTGTTTTTTCGGGTATTTTTGCAATCAAGACCATCATTAACGGTTTGGCGTTTTCATGTGAAAAGAAGAATATTTATCCCAGGCTTGGGATGAGGATTTTTAAAATATGGATTGTTATTTTTGCATTTGTAAGTTCTCAATTGGCATGGAACCTGAGACCTTTTGTAGGTAGTCGTGACTTGCCTTTTGAATTATTCAGGGAGAAGGAGGGCAATTTTTACATTGCGGTGATACAATCGGTGCACAATCTTTTCAATACCGGACAAAATAATGGGCAGTTAATAGAAGAAGTGCCCGGTAATGAAACAATAAAAAATGACAGAATTGATGGGCAATGACGAAATAATGACACTTGAAGAAGTTGCAGCATATCTTAGGGTAAAGCCGCAAACCATTTATAAATGGGCACAGGAGAACCGTATCCCTGCTGCCAAGCTTGGCAAAGAGTGGCGATTTAAAAAATCAATGGTTGATAAGTGGTTTATAGAAAATATGGATGAGAAATTTAAGAAGTATATTTAAAAAAAAGAAGTTGCCTTAAAAGAAATTTCCACGCAAAGCGCGCAAATAGCATTCCTTTGGATCATATTTTTTTACGGATTTTGCGATTTTTATCTTAGTGTGCTTTGCGTGGAATTTTAATCCTTAAATAGGGAAACTCTTAATTTACAGGATGAAACCTAATAGCTTGTCCTCCTCCCCTGGCAAGTTTAATGGTTATTCTTGAGTTATTGTCTAACTTCAAAGATGAAATAGCAACAGACAATAAATTTTTCTCGTAATCGGCATTTTCACCATCTGCATAAATTTCGGCAATGTAATTTTTACCTGGTTCAAGAAAATCAAGGGGTACATCGAATGTCCGTTCGTTTTCATCGGTTATACTCCCCAGGTACCAATCACCGCTATTGCGGTCTTTTCTTACAATGGTAACATAATTTCCGATACTGGCATTTATTACACGTGTCTCTTCCCAGTCAGTAGGTACATCGAGCAGGAATTTAAAAGCGGGATTTCCTTTATAATTTTCCGGCAGGTCTGCAAGCATCTGTACAGGTGAATAAATTACTACATAGAAGGCAAGTTGTTTGGCTACTGTGGTATGCACTTTTGTATGAGCTCTTTCTTTAATGGTGACATCGAATATACCGGGGGTGAAGTCGAACGGTCCGGCCAGCATCCTGGTGAAGGGCAGTATGGTTGAGTGGTCAGGAGGATTGCCTTCGCTCCAGGCATCATACTCCATACCCCGCGCACCTTCTCGCATCAGCATGTTCGGGTATGTGCGCCATTCACCTGTACCCTTGATGGGTTCGTGAAAGTTCACGGTCATTTGGTTTTCGGCGGCTTTCAGCAATACATGGCGGTAATATTCCACTCCAAACTGACCGTGGTGCCACTCTTTCATGTTCAGCCTGGAGCCTACCTGCCCGATTTTAAGATTATGTATGCCAAGGGTTTTATACATGGCAAGAGCCGTATCAATCTGTTTCAGGTAATTGATCAGGTTAGAGCCAGTTTCGTGGTAACCGATGATTTCTACGTTTTTGCTTTTTGCATAACGGCATACCTCTTCAAGATCGAATCCGTCTGCACAATCGGTAAAGCTGAACATGTGCATGGCATTTTCGTACCATTGCGGTGTCCAGCCTTTGTTCCAGCCCTCAATGAGTAATAAAGGAATGTTGTTTTCGGAGGCAAAATCAATGTACATCTTTGCATTCCCGGTAGTAGCCCCCTGCTGATCGCTTTCCCAGAAGGTATATTTGCCGATATGCATACCCCACCAGATACCCATATATTTCGAAGGTTTCACCCACGATGATACATCGCCCAGTTTGTTAGGTTCATTCAGGTTAAGAGATAGATAAGAGGTGATAAGTTTTCCCGGGTCGTCTGCAATTTGTATGGTACGCCACGGCGTTTTAAATGGCGCCATTGTTTTTACTTTGGTGCCGTCCATCCATGGGACAAGGTCGCATTTTAGCATGTTGTTTTTATTGCCGGCCAGGGTCATGCTCGAATAATTAACCAGGTCAGCTTCGTGAATGGCAATGTATAAACTATCTTCAGTCTGCATTGTTAAGGGGGTATGCACAGTGTCGAGTTCATTCACAGGGTTTTTTTGGTATAGATATTCGTACCTGTTATCACGGTAAGCAGGAATCCACCAGGCGTTATGGTTCCCGGCAAGATGAAACTCCGTAAGTTCATCCATAATAATTACACTGTCTATGTTTTCCTGTTCAGGTATTTCATAACGAAACCCGATACCGTCATTGAACACCCTGAATGCAAGGCTCATTTTACGTTTCAGCCCGGTTTTCTCTTCGAGGGTGATGATCATTTCATTGTAATTATTTCTCACAAATCTCTTTTCGCCCCAGGGTTGTTCCCATGTTTCATCGAATGAACCGGTAATTTTATTTGTTATCTGAAGATTGGAGTCAAGGTTGGGTTGTGATTTAAACTTAAATCCCAGCGCCGATTTTTCAATGACGGGTTTATTTTGAAAAGTTACTTCATAGTAGGGTTTTGTGTTTTCAAGAAGGAATTTTACCCCGATATTATTATCTGGTGATTTCACGACCATCTCTTGCGGATTATCCGGGTTACATGAACCTATAAGTATTAACGTGGTCAGGTAAAAAAACAGTCTTTTCATCATAAATAATATTTTAAGTTGTTACGGGCAAAGTAAATGGTTTTTCAGGATAACATATGCTTTATATGTTAAATGAAGAGGGGCAGTTTGATACTAAAATACCATATACCGGTATTAATTTGATGGTACTGCAGGATAGAAGGGTATGTTAATAGAGCGTTGCCACTGATTGGGAATTACATGAAAGGAAAACAGTATGGAATATTGCTATTTGTCGGTCGAGGAGGTATCTTTTACTTCTTTCACAAATTCATGAAGCGCCTTACCGGCAGCTTTCCCGATTTTCCTGGCTTTTTCTTCATCCGATAAGCCTTTCAGAGATTCATCAATGTCTATTTCAATTTTTTCATGTACAGAATCTCCTTCCTCAAGTTCTTTCAATACATCTTCCATTTCTTCGCCGAAGCTTTCAAATGCTTTCTCAAGTTCTTCAGAGTGCTTTACAGTTTTGTCGAACTTATGTATATTGTTCTGAAAATTAAGCCAGTTAAGGTTTGTTGTAGATACAACAGCCAGGGCCCATATAAGTGCAAAACAGGTACCGACAATCGAAACAGCCAGTGCGCCAATAGTAAGTCCTACAGGCCCGTTGGCCTTTTTTGCCTGTGTATAACCCACTGCCCCAAAGACAATGCCAGTGACTCCAAGCAACAGTCCGGGAATAAATGTGCAAGGTATGATACCCAGGGGAATAGCCAGAATTCCCAATACCAGTCCCGCAATTCCCAAACCTTGTCCGGCTGTTGTTTTTTCCTGTTCCATGGTTGATGCAGTTAATGATTGTTTCAAATATACAAAAAAACTGAAAAATACTATATATAAGCCTATATTATAGATATTTCATTGTCCGTGAGTTCAACCCATAAATGATTATCATCAAAATACAGGTTATTCTAAGCTTTTGTGCAGTATCTCGAGTATTTTACGACCCGCTGCAGCCACAGAAGTACCCGGTCCGAAGATGGCAATGGCGCCGGCCTGGTAAAGAAACTCATAATCCTGCGGAGGGATTACGCCTCCCACAATCACCAGGATGTCTTCACGACCAAGTTTTTTAAGTTCGTCAATTACTTTGGGAACAAGGGTTTTGTGCCCTGCAGCGAGACTTGAGATACCGAGCACATGCACGTCGTTTTCAACAGCCTGGCGTGCTGCTTCGGCCGGGGTCTGGAAAAGCGGCCCGATATCTACATCGAAACCGATATCGGCATAGCCGGTAGAAACTACTTTAGCACCACGGTCGTGTCCATCCTGTCCCAGTTTGGCAACCATAATGCGCGGTTGCCTGCCTTCACGTTCTGCAAAGCTTTCGCACAGTTCCCTGGCTATTGAAAAATCTTTATCATTGGCAGTCTCTGACGAGTAAACACCCGAGATTGCCCTTATGGTGGCCTTGTACCTGCCGCATGCTTTTTCTATGGCAGTAGATATTTCCCCCAGGGTGGCCCTTGCTTTGGCTGCCTCAACCGATAATTCAAGCAGGTTCTGGTTTCCTGACATTGCAGCTTGTGTGATTTCATCAAGCGCGGTCATCACGGCGTTATTATCCCGTTCTTTTTTAAGCTGTTGAAGTCTTTTTATCTGGGACTCCCTTACGGCGGTGTTGTCTACTTCAAGAATATCCATAGGATCTTCTTTGTCAAGCCTGTATTTATTTACGCCGACAATAATATCGCGTCCGGAGTCAATCTTTGCCTGTTTCCGTGCAGAGGCTTCTTCAATGCGCATTTTCGGCAGGCCGGTTTCTATGGCATGCGACATGCCGCCAAGTTCCTCTATTTCTAAAATATGTTTCCATGCCCTGTGAGCAAGCTGGTGGGTAAGGTATTCGACGTAATACGAACCTGCCCAGGGGTCAACCACCTTACAGATATTGGTTTCTTCCTGCAGGTACATTTGGGTGTTTCTGGCAATTCTTGCTGAAAAATCGGTTGGCAGGGCAATTGCTTCATCGAGCGCGTTGGTGTGCAAAGATTGTGTATGTCCGAGCGCTGCAGCCATAGCTTCAATACAGGTGCGTGCCACGTTGTTGTACGGGTCCTGCTCTGTCAGGCTCCATCCCGATGTCTGGCTGTGTGTGCGCAGGGCAAGTGATTTTGGATTTTTCGGGTTGAATTTTTGTACGATTTTTGCCCACAGCATGCGTGCCGCCCTTAGTTTGGCGATTTCCATAAAATGGTTCATGCCTATAGCCCAGAAAAATGAGATGCGGGGGGCAAAATCGTCAATATCGAGGCCTGAATCAACCCCTGTGCGCAGGTATTCCCATCCGTCGGCGAGAGTATAGGCAAGCTCTATATCTGCCGTAGCTCCCGCTTCCTGCATATGGTAACCTGATATGCTGATAGAGTTAAACCGGGGCATATGCTTTGAGGTGTACTTAAATATATCGGCAATAATGCGCATTGACATTTCGGGCGGATAAATATAAGTGTTTCTCACCATGAACTCTTTGAGGATATCGTTTTGTATGGTGCCAGAAAGTTCTTCGGGTTTTGCTCCCTGTTCAAGCGCTGCAACGATATAAAACGCCATTACCGGCAACACCGCGCCGTTCATGGTCATTGACACCGACATTTTGTTGAGGGGTATCTGGTCGAAGAGGATTTTCATATCAAGCACCGAATCTATGGCAACCCCTGCCTTGCCAACATCACCCACAACCCTTTCGTGGTCTGAATCGTAGCCGCGGTGTGTTGCAAGGTCGAAGGCCACCGATAGCCCTTTTTGCCCTGCTGCAAGATTGCGGCGATAAAAGGCGTTTGACTCCTCAGCAGTCGAGAAACCCGCGTATTGCCTTATGGTCCAGGGGCGCATTACATACATGGTAGAGTAGGGGCCCCTGAGGTAAGGTGGCAACCCGGCCGCGTAATCCAGATGTTCAAATTCATGAAGGTCTTCAAGGGTATAAATGTTTTTAACCTCAATTTGTTCGGCTGTATTCCATGAAGTAAAAGGTTTTTCAACCGGTTGCGATTGGGGCCTCTCTTTAATATTTATTTTTCTAAAATCAGGTTTCATTATTATCTGATGTAATTATAATATAACCAGTGATTTGTGATAATATTTTAAAGTCTCAACAATATCAGACCGCAGGCTGATAAAATTGGTTATTCCTGCATTTTCAAGTTCTGGTTTACAAGGTGGTTCTCCTGCTATAACCAACATTATATTTTTATTAAGCAGGTTAAATGCTTCGGGGGCATACCGGGCATATTCTTCATCAGAAGAACATAAAATAACCAAATCGGCTTTTGCATCGCTTGCAGCTTTCACCCCTTCTTCAATGTTGTTAAAACCATTGTTGTCAATTATTTCGTAGCCGCCGCATGCAAAAAAATTGCACGAAAAGGCAGCCCGCGCCCTGCGCATTGCAGGATTGCCTATGGTTAGCATAAATACCTTTGGCCTTTTTGGTGCCAGTTCAACCTTAAACCGAAGGTCTTCAAGCTCTTTGGCTACCCTTTTTTGTTGCAGGGGTTCTGCTATGCGGGTTTTTGAAATATTATCCTGAGGACTAATTATAGCGGGGTCAATTTTGCCTGACATTTGTTCATTAAGTTGTGGATATTGGTTGGTACCCACCAAAGTTTCCTTTCTTGAAGTGAAATTTTTAATTTTTTTGGAGGCTGCACCGGCAATCATTTGCCTGATTGTACCGGATTTAAAAGCATGGCTGTAGCCACCGTTGTCTTCGGTTTCAAGAAACAGTTCCCATGCATGTGTTGCGATGCTGTCTGTAAGTTTTTCTATATAGTATGAACCGGCAGCAGGATCGGTTACTTTGTTGAAATGTGCTTCCTCTTTTAAAATAATTTGTGTGTTGCGTGCGATTCGCAAAGAAAAGTCGGAAGCAGGGGCAAAAGCAGAGTCGAAAGGTGTAACAGTAATCGAACCGGCGCCACCCAGCGCTGCTGACATGGCCTCGGTTGTACACCTGAGCATGTTTACATATGGGTCAAAAACTGTTTTATTCCAATCGGTGGTTACTGCATGTATAAACATGCCCGCTACCTTCATGTTTTTCGGGTGATAAGCTTCAACAATTTTCGCCCATAAATGCCTTGCAGCACGTAGTTTGGCAATTTCCATAAAATAGTCAGGGCCCACCCCGAAGGTAAAATGCATCCGCTGGGCAATTTCGTCCGTTGCAAAGCCAAATTCAGAAAGTTTTGATAAGTATTCATTTCCGGCTGAAAGAGCAAATGCAAGCTGCTGCACGATGGTAGCACCGGCATTGTTGAAAATTAAACCGTTGATCCCCAATATCCTGTATAATGGAAGATGATTTTTCGCCTTTTCGAGGAGCGATCTGAGTATCATAAAATCTTCCGTTTCACTGTGATAAAAATTTCCATTCACTGTGAGGTTGCCCAGGGGATCAAAATCAAAGGAACCTTTAAGTAGATCGGTATTCAAATTTCTGTCTTTCATGAACTGAACCAGCAGTTCAAGTATCCGGGGTGAAAGCCTTCCGGAAACATAATTGAGTGAAATACAATCCGGGTGTACTTCATGAAGCAACCTGTATAACCAGTCACCGGTACTAAAGTTATCTTCATTGATAATTAAACCTGGCGAAGTGACTCCCCTGTTTAGAATATTGATCAGTTTGCTGTTTGTATTTTCAATATTATCCACTGCAAGGTCCTGCCTAATTTCCCAGTCGTTATTCCCTGTTCCCCGGGTAAAGGGAAATTGGCCCGGCATGGATTGAAGATAATCCAGGTTATTAAGGTCTTCGTTTCTGTAATAAGGTTTTACCTCAAAGCCTTCAAGCGTTTTCCAGACTAATTTTTTCTGGTAATCAGCACCCTTAAGGTCTTCGGCAATTTTTTCTTCCCATTGTGCTGTGGTTATTGGCGGAAATTCGGTAAATAATTTTTTTTCAGATAGTTGTTCCATTTTTTTATGGATAGAAAGAAGTGCAAAAATAACAGTTTTTTTCTGAAAAACGGCCCGGTACCCAATTTTAGAAGTATGAGCAATTCATAAACCTGATAAAGCCTCAAAAAGACTATTTGGTGTCTGTCCTTAAAGTTGTGTGGCTGTTCTTTAAATTTCGCAGACGAGGCGCGTGAAACCCGAAAAAAGGGAGTTTACCATGCGTAAATGACCTTTTTGAGGACGTGCGCAACGAAGTATGCGGACTTTAAAGACAGACACTATTTAGCGGCATGATAAAAAATAAACGAGTCTTTAATATACTGCAATATTTTCTTATACCATTTTTGCCGGATCAACCAATTGATCGAATTGTTCGGGGGTGACCAGTCCGAGTTCTGCTGCTGTTTCTTTAAGGGTTTTACCTTCGGCATGTGCCTTTTTTGCAATCCTGGCGGCATTCTCATAGCCGATATGCGGATTAAGCGCAGTGACAAGCATCAATGAGTTTTCGAGGTGTTTTTGAATGGCCTCCAGGTTGGGTTCAATACCCACTGCACATTTATCGTTGAAAGAAACACAGGCATCGCCGATCAACCTGGCAGACTGCAGCACGTTGGCAGCAATAAGCGGTTTGAAGACATTCAGTTCAAAATGACCGTTGGTGCCGCCAACCGATACAGCCACATCGTTTCCGATAACCTGTGCACACACCATGGTAAGCGCTTCGGGTTGCGTGGGGTTAACCTTTCCCGGCATAATGGATGACCCGGGTTCGTTGTCGGGGATTTTAATCTCCCCGATCCCGCAGCGCGGTCCCGAACTGAGCATCCTGATATCATTGGCAATTTTCATAAGTGATACTGCCGTTCTTTTAAGCGCCCCGCTAAGTTCAACCATGGCATCGTGCGCAGCGAGGGCTTCAAACTTATTTGGTGCAGAAACAAAAGGCAGACCTGTAAGTAGAGCAATTTTTTCGGCCACTTTTTCGGCGTAGCCTTTAGGTGCATTGAGCCCCGTGCCGACGGCTGTGCCTCCCAGTGCGAGCTCTGCAACCATTTCGAGTGCATTTTTGATGGCGCGAACCGAATTGTCTATCTGCTGAACATATCCCGAAAACTCTTGTCCCAGCGTGAGTGGCGTGGCATCCATAAAATGTGTGCGGCCTGTTTTTACAATTCTTGAAAAGGTTGTTGCCTTTGAAACCATTGTGTCGCGGAGCTTTTTCAATCCCGGCAGGGTGTTCATCGTTACCAGGCGGTATGCAGCAATGTGCATGGCTGTAGGAAAAGTGTCGTTTGACGATTGCGATTTGTTCACATCGTCATTGGGATGAAGTATCTTTTTGCTGTCGGTGAGTTTGCCGCCCGATATTACATGGGCCCTGTAGGCAATTACTTCGTTCAGGTTCATGTTGGATTGGGTGCCTGAACCAGTCTGCCAGATCACAAGCGGAAACTGATCGTCAAGTTTGCCTTCAAGTATTTCATCGCAAACAGTGCTGATCAGGTTCTTTTTGTCTTCGTGCAATACTCCCAGGTCGAAATTTACCATTGCCGCGGCTTTTTTCAGGTAAGCAAAGGCATAGATGATTTCTTTGGGCATACTTGCCTCGGGCCCTATCCTGAAATTGTTTCTCGACCTTTCTGTCTGTGCACCCCAGTATTTATCGGCCGGAACTTTCACTTCACCCATGGTATCATGTTCAATCCTGTATTCCATATCATTGTGTTTTGAAGAATTAAAACTATTACTGTTGTCCGATTAAAATTCTAATTGTTTATATTTCGTGCCTACGGCACTGTGAAATAATTATATAATTGCCTGTTCTACAAATATTTTGTACCTACGGTACTTATTTGAG
>JAFGPL010000024.1 GCA_016936215.1 Bacteroidales bacterium | reverse complement strand
TTCTTCACTATCGTTCAGAATGACAAAAGAGAACAAAGCCGGGTCTTTGAACACCTCCTCTGAAGTAAAAAATCAGTTTACTTTTTTCGTAGTTGGCACACAAGCAGCGAAAGTCAATCCGATTAGCAAAAAGAGAAATTTCAAATTTCGAATCATTTGTTTAATTGTTTTTCGATTCAGTAAATATTGTGCACAAACGGCTGGCGAAGTAGAACATTTTGGAGAGCATGCATTCTTAACTGTTTTCAATCAGTTCTTTAAGCTTTTCCATCTCTTCTTTCTGATGTTTTTTCCATGGAGCAATTCCTCCAAACAATGTTGAATAAAACTTTTCAAAGCCACTTCCAAACTGAATGGCAATAGTTAGTTGTAACGAGGTCGTAGAATCATTTATTTTCTCAAAATCATAAAAGCAATATGTATTGCTCTTGCTTTCTATCGTTTTGTATGGTAATTCGATAAAAACCTTACTTGGCAATGAAAGGTAATAAACATATTCATTAGGAATTATTTTTTCAACCCTATATTTATGATATACAGTTTGATTTCCGGCTTTTTCCCTGCAATCAATTTCAGTGCCTTCTTGCAGGTATTCAGCATTTAATAATTCATATTGAATGTGTCCTTCTGCCATTGCCTTATAATTATCTTTCAAATTATAAATGATATAATTAAACACTGAATCAATGGGTTTATTGATTTCAACTGATTGAATTAAAAATGCTGCATTTTTAATGTCAGGTTTAAGTTTATTATAATTCATTTCTTTTACATTGAAATTGACACTTAACTTCTTTGAGTCTTTATTAAAAACACGTTTTTCTCTTACAGCTTCTTTATACTCCACTTGGGATTTCTTATCCGGAGATTTGGGCTCAAAGATTTCTCATGCCCGCTCATGTATCTTTTGTTCCCATTTTGAAATAATAATGGAAAGAACCGTTTTCATCTTTGAAAGTTCGGCTAATGAAACACCCTCTGTGGCATTTCAATGGCTACCCTGACTTTATAAGCTCCTGATAATTCTCTTCTTTTTGCTTTCGAATTCCACCGTAAAGTTAAGCTTGTTTTTTTTAACATAACAAACTTATCTAAATCATGAACCTTTTTTCAGATAACAGCGCTGTTTATTCCAGTCTGAGATTTTTAAATCAATCAATTTCTTTAAGTTTTCCAGGTCTTTGTGGTCCTGTACCTCAATGGCAATATACCTAGTTGTAATGTATCTTCTGGCATTTAAAAAATCATTCTTAATGTTTTCGTGAAGCGTGCTTTGCAAGATCAGCGGTTCTGCTTTGCCTCCATAAGGGAAACCTAAACTGAAAGAATTTCTTTTACGGATTTGAATCCAAAAGAGCGATTTTTTCTTTTTCAATCCCTGGCAAAACCATTCTTTACCGCAGTCGCTTTACTTCCACTGCACGGTAATGTCCTTGTGGTTACCGAATAAACAGGTAAATGCCTGCTTCCAGAGCAGTTCCTTATCACCGATGATCGAAAAGACTAATTCATCGTCCGGAAAAACAGATTTATCATTTAAAAATATTTCACCCATAATTGTTTAGTTTGCCTGTGATTGATGCGATTGTATAACTTTCCACTCTTCATTTATTTTTTTATATACAAAAGACCACAGGAACTTTACATGGAAAGACTGCCCGGTATCAATTGTAGCCTCCGCATTACCGCTTGCTGTTAAAAGAACTACATCGTCAGAGATTACTGAAATTTTCTGATGTAGAATTGTAATACGCTGTTGCATCCCCTCCCTTAAATTTGCCTTTAAAGTGCTAATCATCTGGCTATAATCCTGGTAATAGGAGCCGTTTACGATAAAACCCGCACCATACCTGTCGTCAACACCCGTGCTTATTTCATCATAATCCAGGTTTTCGGCAGCTTTTACCATGGTGTGAAAGACCGAATCTACCTGCCTTTCAATATGTGAATTCTCAATGCCTGCCAGGTTTTGTCCTTTTGTCAGGGTAAAGAACACTGTAGACAGGAAACAGGTGAAGGAGATCATTAGCGTGTTTTTCATCTTCTTTGGTTTTATTTTCAGCCAAATATAATGTATCAAAGTGACAACCCTATGTCAGCAGATAAAAAATACCTAATGGTATAAAAATTGCCACAGATGAAAAATTTCAGGATTACCGACAATACCGGAACTCGTTTCAATAAATATTTTTAACACTTAGACACAAAGTCTCAAAGCCTGACTTGTGCAAAAAAACATATTCTGAAACTTTTAATGTAAACCCCAGCTTATCGGAATCTCTTGTTAACAATAAGCATAGCTGCAATCATAGGCTTATTCTGCTTTTATTATCTCACCCGTAAGGGTACCTGATTTGCCTGTCCAGCGCAGCAGGTAATACCCGGGTTTCAGATTGCCTGGGAGAACAGGTTGCTGCTGGTTTTCGTGCAAATAAAGTTCTTTGGAATAGACTTTTCTTCCCGTAAAATCTATAACTTCCAGCAGGCCGTTTCCGGAGTACCCTGACGGTACTTCAATGTAAATGAATTCACTGAAAGGGTTCGGATAACTTTTTAGACCGGGTTTTGTCGCCGAGGGCTTTTTTACAGATGAAATAATACGCTCACCATCTGAAAAATATACCGGCCACTTTGCAAAACTGAATAATCCTTCCCTGCTGCCGTTGGATGAAATTTTGTCTTCGTTTAAGAATACATAATCAATCTGCGGGTCATCATTGATGTTTATGGTTGAAAAAGCCACCCTGCTGTCGTCTTTGTTGAATGTTGGCCAGCCAATGGTATTATTTTCTGCAATAATGTCAACATCGCCTGTCTCGATATTGCACCCGAGAATGTAGTACTCTTCCGGATCAGAACTAAGATAATCGAACGCGAGGATATTGGGAGATTTTTTTGAAAAGGCAGGGTTACCAATGCTTACACCCTCAGGTATGCTGGTAAAAAGTTTAAATATGGTGCCGTCTCCGAAATCCCCGGAAATATTGTCCCAAACCCTTATAAAATTTACATCCCAGTATTCAATGTTATCCCCCTCAAGATTTTCAAACATATTGAATACGTCAAACACGAGGTATTCGCCGCTGTAATCGAACTCAAGAGCATCGGCAAAAACAGGGCCTGCCGAATTGATCCCCTGAGTATAGGTAGGCGTGTACAAATAAAACTTCGCCCATTGTTCGCTTATAAAATCATAGACATAAACTGAAGTGTCAATATCGCTGGTAACAGCCGCAAGACGGTTTCCATCCTTAGAAATTACCACATTCGACCATATGGGCTGGTTTTGCAAAACAAACTCATCGGGCAGTTCACCGGGCGAAGTAATTATGGCATGAACGGTGTTGTCTGCGGCAACAAACACGGCCATGCTTCCGTCATCGGTAACACTGGGCCTGCTGATAAAACCGGTGGTGGTAAGCGGGTCTATATCGCTCTTGTCAAGCGTGGACCGGTAAAGGGTGTTTAAATCGGCAATGTCGGTATTGTAAACCAGTACATATTCATTGCCGGGGTTCTCAGGCAAAACAGGATTATTGCCGGTAGCCTGGCCGTCGGTAATGCCCACTGCATCGAAAGCAACCGCTGCCTGGGTTGCTTCAGCCGATGAAATACCGTAAATATCTGTGGCAGATTGTATCACAGCAAGCCGCAGGTCAATAAATTGCGACGATTTTGTCAGGTATCTGTCCAGCGCCCTGTAATAGATGTCTGCAGCTTTATCCTTTCCTACAGCAGTGGCAAGGAGGTAAAAGGCATGGTTTGGTATTCCGCTGTTGATATGCACACCGTAATTATCTCCTGTGCCTGTGTATTTTTCATCCATGTGTTTTGGCTGATAACCGTTATCGCTCAGCGAGCTGCCCCCGTTATGGGGATCGGACATTGAGCGGAGCGCCCCTGATGAATACACTGCTGTCTTCACCACATCTTCTCCTATCAGCCAGTCTTCGGTATCCATCATTGAACCGAAAATATCGGCCATAGATTCGTTTATAGCACCCGGTTCCCCTTCATATATGAGGTTAGCCGTGTTTTCAACAACCCCGTGTGTCATCTCATGGCCTGCAACATCAAGGGCACCGGCCAAAGGTTTAAAAGCTACGTCACCATTTCCGTAATACATAAAACGGCCGTTCCAGAAAGCATTGTCCAATGGCGCACCGGTCTCCACATCGGGAACGTTTACGACAGACCATATAGTACCGCCATTGCCGTCAATGGAATTCCGTCCATGTTTTTGACGGTAATACTCATAAGCCACCCCGGCATTGTAATGTGCCGATACCGCAACCGGATTGTTCCAGGCGTTGCTGGCAGATAGAATATACCGGAAAGACTGGTTTTCGCCCCATGTATTGGCCATATCAATAGTAATAATAGCTCCCACAGGCTCATCGGGCAATTGGGATGCTGCAGCATTAAACATTTCCCGGCTTGCATCGAGCAGGTAATAGTTGCTGCCGGCCTGGTAAGTATTAATCGTCCGGGTTACGCCGTTCAGGTCATTGGCATTTGCTGTCCTTGCACCGTCTGCATGACAGGTGTTCTCAAAAAACCCAAGTATGTTTCCGTTGATGGCATCAACAAAATATTCCCACCTGTGGTGATCGGCGGTAAACAGGGTAAGGTGCCAGGCAAGCATATTACCGGCATAAGGATTGCGCGGTCTATATATCACAAGACTGAAGCCAGGCGTCAACAATGTAACAGGTAAAATATCCTCACTTATCGTTTCCATGGATTTATGCATCGTCCTTACGTGACCTTCTGCCTTTGTCAAGGCTTCCTGCTTTGTAATCACAGGATTGACAGCGATACCTTCTTCAACTTTCCGGTAACGGCCATTAAAGATGTTGCCCTGCCCCGCAGTTCCAATATGAACAGCCACATCGGCGCCATAAATCTCAATGCCTTTATATACCTGGTTAAACCTAACATGTGCGCTGCCGTCGGAATCTTCGGCAATACGCGAGATTTTAAATGATTCACGGGATGAGCATGTCCCAAGCAGGGGCTCCAGCTCTTCAAGATAGGAGTATGCTGTCAAGGCTGTATTTTGCGAAGTGGATTTAAGTACAGGATTTGCAGACGGTTTGGAGCGAATAAATACAGGAAGGCCCGACTCCTTTGAAAAGACAATGAATTCCTGCCGGTCAACTGCCGGGGCCGGCTGAACCGGTTTATTTACAACAAAAAGATTTGCAGTTTGCAGTGGAAGTGGGGATGCAAGGGTATTGCCACCTGATGATCCCCTGATCTCTTTGGCCTGTAGTGATGATACATCGTGGTAGCTGACACTCTTTTTTTTCTGATCGAAGGCATGCTGACCGTTTAACAAGAATGCCGGGCAAAGCATTGCCATTAGCAAAACCGGTGACAAAAGCCTGCTTTTCATAGATTTTCTGGTTTAATTTTAAAATGGAAATTATTTTATCTTCCTGAATTTCAATGCTGAAACCTCCGACATCAGTCTGTGAAATATGCCCTGCAACAGTTCCGGGGGATCAAAACTGCTTGCACCCCAGGTATAATTCACTTCTTTCTTTTTATATGTGTAACTGATAAAGTAATACATATTGCCAGGCTCTCTGAAAGAAACAAAATTCTCGTTATTCAGTTCATTAAAAACATTTTTTGCCACAGATTTTTTCAGCTTTGCATATTCGTGGTAGGTGACCTCTGCCTTTCCAGTTCCTTTTAGTATTTTCCCATTTTTATACAGTTTGAATGCTGTAACCTGCCCTGTGAAACCTCCCCCGCTGCCGAAAACGATATAGGTTTCCCGGGCATCGCAAAAAGTCAATGATAAAATCATCAATGTGAGTGTGTATAAAATTTTCATTTTTTATTGATAGTCGCGTTAAAGCTTTTTTTTTTAAATAGTTAACCAGTTTTTACAAAGCTTACTGAAGGTTGTTGTACCTTTCTTTCAGGTCATTCAGGTCGTTTGCCTCGCTCATCGTATTTTCCGCGGTTTTAAGTTCCATCCCGGCATGCCTGTGCAAACCAGAATTCAGTTCATTTTAGACCTTGAAATTTCGGTACCTGCAGGATATTCAACATTTCCTTCGTCTTCTGCTGTAATAATAATCTCGGCAATCTCAAACGAGGTAATGGTTTTAAAAACAGCCGACTGTGCATTTTTTATCTGCAATTGTCCCACATTTTTCAAGCCACTGTCAGTGGTATTTATCCATACCACATAGGTATTCCTGGCCGGGGTAAGCCGGTCGGGGCTGGCCAGGTACTTTGCCTTAACTGTAATAGCATTGTTGTTGTTTTTGTCTTTCTGGACACTTGCAGTAATGACTGCCGCCGGTGTTACCTGCGATACCGGAAATTTTGCCGATGCAGCACATGATGCAAGAAAAAAAACGCTCAGGATGTAAATTAAGTTTTTCATAATTTAAAGATTTAGTGTTTTCGTATGTAAAATTTACGCATTTTTTTTAACACATACAACCCTGCTATTCCATTGGCACCAGCCTGACTATCTTCCCTGGGGTTTCAATGGCTATATAGATATAACCGTCGGGGCCCATGATCACATTGCGCACGCGGCCAATGCCTTCTAACAGCTTTTCACGGTGCATAACCGAATGTTTGTTGAGCACCACCCGTTCGAGGTACATGAACCTGAGCGAACCGACGAGCATATTGTTCTTCCAGTTTTTATACCGGTCGCCTGTAACAAAAGTCATCCCGCAGGGAGCGATGGATGGTGTCCAGTAAAACACCGGCTGCTCCATCCCCTCTTTTTCGGTAAGCTCGGTAAGAATGGTGCCGTCGTAGTTAATCCCGTAAGATATAACAGGCCATCCGTAGTTCAGTCCCGGTTCAATAAGGTTGATTTCATCCCCGCCCCGCGGGCCGTGCTCTGTTTCCCACACTTCACCTGTAACAGGGTGGATGGCTGTCCCCTGCGGGTTGCGGTGCCCGTAACTATATATTGACTGCAGCGCGCCCGGCGTATTAACAAAAGGATTATCGGGAGGGATGGTTCCGTCATCGTTGATACGGTGAATCTTACCGTTGGCATTGTCAAGCTTTTGCGGAAAATCGAAATGCTGCCCGCGGTCGCCAATACCGAAAAAGAGCCTGTTGTCGGCATCAAAGGCAAGCTTGCAGCCAAAATGATGGCCACGGTCGGTTAGCGGTGTCCCCCTGAAGATTACTTCCTGATCAACAAGCTGCAGGTCTTTCAACCTTGCCCTCATAATGGCAGTATTTCCGCTACGCCTTGTACTTTCAGTATTTAAAGCAGAATAGGAAAAATATATCCAGCCGTTACTTTCATAACCGGGATGCAGGCAGATGTCGAGCAGCCCGCCCTGACCGAAAGCCATGATTGGGGGCAAACCCTTTATGGGTGCAGAAAGCTTTCCTTCGGAAAAAAGGTGCAATGTTCCTGCGCGCTCAGAAATAAGCATATCACCATTGGGAAGAATGGCAAGGCCCCAGGGCACATTCAAGCCCGAAACCACGGTGTCAACAACAAAACGCTGTACTTCCGATTCAACAATGCCACCGGGAGTGACAGCGGGTTTCAGCTTGCCCCGGTCAGCGGGAATACCTCTCTTTACATAGGCAGCCAGCGCTTCAATTTCTGAATCGGTGAAAGTTTTTTCAAAGGCAGGCATGCCGATATCTTCTATACCGTATTTGATGCTGCGGATGACAGATGTAAACCCTTCTTCATCCATCCATTCCTTTGCAGCAAACTTTTCGAGATTGTCGCCGTGACATCCGGCACAATAATTCTGGTAGTTGAGGGCAGCAGGCTGGTCGCCCGGACCGGATGTTGCAACTGATGCATCTTTGCAGGCCGGCAGGATATATAACCCCGGTATCACGAGGCCAATAACAACAGCTAATAAAACGGGATGTTTTTTCATATCTCACTTGGGTTTTTGATCAACAACACTGTTATATAAAACTCTTAGTCATCGGTTAATGTTCACAAATACATGGGGGAAATTTTACAGGGAAACTATAAATTTTTAAAGCAAGTTATTCAAAATTGTATATATTTGCACGCAATTAAAAAAATACGTTTTATCGCAACACTACATTTTATACTGGTGAGGTAAGGACAGGCAGACAGACATCAAAAAGCTTCTGTCGCACACTTTTCTTAACCCTGTCCAAATTCATTGTTAAATCTTTTTTCTAAAAGGATTACAAAAAGGTTTTGTAATTTTTATTTCTAATTTTTTAAACATTCAGACAATGGATCATTATATCATCAGAAGATCAACAAAACAAGACGACGATAAAAACCTCAACAAACTATTCACTCCGGTATTCTGCCCCGAAGAGGTAGGACAGTTGGCAGAAGTGCTTTACAATCATTTTCCCGGCCAGGAAAAAAGGTACTGGTTTATTGCCGAGGAAAAATCAACTTCACAGGTCGTTTCGGCCTTCGCACTTATCCCGTGGCAATGGAGAATTAAAGGCATTCAGTTTAAAGTTGCCGAAATGGGGCTGGTTGGGACAAACGAAGCACATCGCGGTAAAGGCCTGATGAACCTGCTGAACCGTGAGTTTGACCAAACTTTACATGAGGAGCAATTCGACCTGGCTGTGATACAGGGAATACCGGGATTTTACCACAAGTTCGGCTACCATTATGCCGTAACTTTAGATAACCATATCAACCTGCCTTTGTCTTTGATACCGGATGACCATGGTCGTGAAGGTTATAGATTCAGGTTTGCCGAAGACAAAGACATAGCCTTTCTTGTAGAAGAGGACAAGCGCTACGGCGACAGTTTTTTTATTACCTCGGCAAGAGATGAACAACATTTCCGGTATTTGCTCCATGAAGGCAAACAGACCGATACCGTATCTGACTTCATCATTATGGAAGATACGACAAGTGGCAAAAAGTACAGCTTCAGGATCAACCATAAAGGTTTCGGTACCGGGCTTATCTTAAGCGAGGCCAGCGCCGGCATGGATTACGGGTCAATCTGCAGCATGCTGCATTTCTGCAGAAAAACCGCCATTGACAGGAAGAAACCATATATCAGGATCAACCTGCACCATCATTCAGAAGTAGCAAAAGCAGCCCTTTACCTGGGTGCAAAAAAATCCTATACATATGCCTGGCAGATTAAGATACCCGACGAGATAAAGCTAATGAAAAAGTTAGCACCTGTTCTCGAGGGGCGCATCGGCCAAAGCATTTTCAAGGGTTTTACCGGCAAATACAGGTTAAACCTCTTCACGAAGTGCATTGATATGATATGGCACGAGGGCATACTAATAGATGTACAACCCGGTACCGTTACTGAATGTGAGCATACGCTCAACATAGGCCGTGATATGCTTCCGGCATTGCTACTGGGCTACCGCTCGTGGGGGGAATTGCAGTATATCAGGCCTGACGTTGCCCCGGAGGTGATGTACCTCTTTCCTGATGCGGGGTCATTATCAGATATAACCGGCCTGCTGACAGATGTTCTTTTTCCTGCGGAAGATTCTTGGGTTTACTGCCAGTATTAGGCCAGTGCAAAACAATATCCGGTTAGCCATGGAATAAAAGTTTTGAACCAAAAGATTCAGGTTTATTAGAGGCCGGGTAAATATTATTGGCTTTATGCCCGGCCTCTTTATCAATTATAAACCCTCACTTTTGTTTGGTCAAATTCAATATTGTTTAAATCTCGTACCTAGTGTCATGTCAATTGTCATACTGAACAAAGTGAAGAACATATTTCACAGCTTGTCCCGCAAATGAGGGAACCGAAGGGAGTAACTTTTCTCATGACCAAAGGGAATAATCTTTATTATTGAAATACAGATGTTTATTTCATGAGATCGCCTGCCTGGATGCATCAGGCAGACAGGCCTGCCTGGATAAACCAGTCAGAAAGGCTTCGCTTAGTTCGCTATCGCTCAACATGACAAAAGATGCTTGACTTTACACCAAGACACTTTGAAATATTTATACAATTGACTGTTCCTGCCTTTGGAAATCAAGCTGCATTGTATGCGAAAAAAGGGTAAGCCTTTATCTTATGACCCTTCCCCCGGAGATTACGGTTATGCAAATGTTCATGTACCATCCCTGTAAGGGGACGGATGAATAATGTGGTTATGCAGGTTGTTTCAGCATTTCAGAATAAAGAATTTTTTAATCACTATTGTCCGGTAAAATTCAATATTGTTTATATTTTGTACCTACGGTAGTTATTTTCAGCCTCGTTAGAGGCGAAATATTTATTGAATCATATGATCGTGATATTGAGGCTGTCTAAAAAGTCGCCCCCGACGTCATCCTGAATTTATTTCAGGATCTCAATTAGCTGTTTACTAAACTGTTTGAGATTTCGAAACACCTGCCCGCCGTTTCGCTCTGGCAGGCGGGCCTGCCCGCCGAACTGTTAACCCATTTTGCGTTAAAAACACCTAATTTCGGCCCAAAACAAATTTTTTTCACCCAAAAACTGGCATTTTTCAACCATTCTTTT
>JAFGPL010000003.1 GCA_016936215.1 Bacteroidales bacterium | reverse complement strand
TTTTCATGGCTTTAGGTTTTAAAACGAACAAATATAATTTATATTATTGTAACAGTATAAAATTTGTATTGATGACGGATAAAGCAGAAAATTGGTTGCTTTTTACTCAACCTCATTGGGGTAATTATATATCTTTGAACTGTAAAAAAATACTTGAATGGATGGCAGGGAGGGTAAAAAGTCAGCAGAAAGGATAATATTTATTATTAATCCTGTTTCCGGGACTTACAGGAAGGATAACATTGAATCGCTAATAATTGGAAATATTAACCGCGACAGGTTCGAACCAGAGGTTGTGCGTACGCGTTACAAAGGCCATGCAACAAAAATCACTATGAAAGCTGTTAGCGAAGGGGTAAGAAAAATTGTTGCAGTCGGCGGTGACGGCACTGTAAATGAAGTGGCCTCTGCACTTGTCGGGACCAAAAGTGCGCTCGGCATTATCCCGGGTGGTTCTGGCAACGGCCTGGCAAGGTACCTGGGAATTCCATTGATGCATAAAGAGGCTGTAAGGATGTTCAACAACTGCCATATCAGGAAAATTGACGCAGGGATGGTAAATAAAAAGTATTTCTTCTGCACCTGCGGGATTGGCTTCGATGCACATGTGGGTAAGGTATTCGATAAGCTTGAGGGTAGAGGTTTTTTTAACTATTTAAAAACAGTTATTAAAGAGTTTTTTTCATACAACCCCAAAAAATATAAATTATATATTGACGGGAAGAAATACAGGGAGAAGGCCTTCCTGATCACCTTTGCCAATGCAGGACAATACGGCAGCAATGCATACATTGCCCCGGGCGCGCGGATTGATGACGGGCTGCTTGATATTTGCATCATGAAACCATTTCCCAGGATTAAGTCGCTGATCCTCGGGCTAAGGCTCTTCAGCAAATCAATTGATAAAAGCAAATACCTGCAGGTACTAAGGGGCAAAGATATCCGCGTAAAGAGAAAGAAGAAATACACCATTCATATTGACGGTGATCCGGTAAAAATGAAAAAGAATATCAGAGTTACCATTATGCAGAAAGCGCTCAGGGTAATGGTACCGGATTAAAACAATGTATTTCGGGGATCAGTATTTCAGGTTTCTGATTTTAATTTTTCAACAATGGCATAAACGGCAGGACATACAGCCACGTTTTTTGCGGTAATATCAAGTATCTGGTAGAATCTTTTCCTGTCGGTATGCGGGTATTCCCTGCATGCTTTGGGGCGGTTGTTGTAAACCAGGCAATAGTTACCGTCGTCAAGAAAAGGACAAGGAGTCTGGTTAAAGACATAATCACCATCCTCATCGGTTTTAACATACTGGTCCTTAAATACAGCCACCTTCATTTTCAGGCAGTCAGCAAGCCTTGAAATATCGGCTTCGTAAAGGGTCGGACTAATGGTTTTGCAGCAATTGGCACACTCCAGGCAGTTGATTTCAGAAAAAACCTCATGGTGAAGGCGGTGCACTTTCAAATCGAGTTCCGCGGGTTTTAATTTGCCAAGCTTTGAAAACAAATGCTTTAACATGGCCTTGTTGCCCGTGGCGTAGTTTTTTATTTTAACGAGCAGTTGTGGTGTTATCTCCATGGTCGTTTCTTTTAAAAAACCTGACAATATTTCTAACCTGTGAAAGGAACAGGCCTGCCATTACGATAATAATCCCGGTTATTTTCTTCATATCAAACTCTTCACGCAAAATAAAAAAACTGAGTATGGCAGTAAAGACAGGAATCGTGTTTGTGAAGACATTTGCCCGCGCAATGCCAATATATCTTATCGAATTAATAAACAGGACAAATGCTACGATTGACCCGAATACCGCGAGGTAAACCACCGGCAAAATGTTACTGAGGGGAACGGCAGATTTAAACAGGCTGCTTTTATCAATGAATAAAAAAAGCGGTATGAAAAAAAGCAACCCGAATAAATTCTGGTAAAACACGATGGTAAGGGTGTTGTATTTTGGGGACAGTTTTTTAACATATACTGAAAAACCAATGGTTGAGACCACTGCCAGCATCATAAGCGAAACACCCAAAGGCGTTGACCCGTAATTGCCCTGATCGGTTTGAATAATAAGCGCCACACCAATAACAGAAATAATAATGCCGAGATAGTTGCCCTTGCTGAGTTTTTCTTTAAAAAAATAATGGGCCGCAAACGGTGTAATTAAAGGAATGGTTGCTATAATCAACGATGCCAGGGTGGAAGAAACATATTTTAAACCATAACTTTCACCAAGAAAATAAACCAGCGGTTCAAAAAAAGCAAGCAGTAAAAATTCGGGTATATCCTTAGCTTTTATCGGATCAAGCCTTTTGGCGACTTTTACAATGATGAACAACAAAACAACAGCTATTAACAGGCGCAACGTTACAAGGGCTATGGGCGAGACAGCAGGATAAGCCTGCTTGTACCATATAAAGGTTAATCCCCAGCACAACATGGCAAGAAGCAGTCCCGGATACACAAAAATGAATTTTTTAAGTATCATTTAACTTTTTTTTGCAAAGTAAACTTTTTTTCTGCGTCTTTTATGACGATATTTGCAATTATTCCAAATAGTGAAATTTAGGCGAGTATCCGGTGTAGCTGTAAAAATGAATAAATTATTCGCACACTATATTTTGATAATACAAAAATTATTTTTAAATTCATGTTAATAAATTAAATGTCAGTAAAATAATTGTGTGGTTTTTTAACCGTTGCTGCACAACAAATTTGCAAAATATTTGTTATTTGAATGTATGATATTATTTTTTGGAGGAGAATATGAGGCAACTTAAGATTACAAAATCAATAACCAACAGAAACAGTGATTCGCTTGAAAAATACCTTCACGATATTGGCAAAGAAGAATTAATTACCCCTGAAGAAGAGGTAGAACTTGCCAAGCGGATTAAAATGGGGGATCAGGAAGCTTTGGAAAAACTTACCAAAGCCAACCTGCGTTTCGTGGTTTCTGTGGCAAAACAATACCAGCACCAGGGACTAAGCCTTCCCGACCTTATTAATGAAGGCAACCTCGGGCTTATTAAAGCTGCAAAGAAATTTGATGAAACCAAAGGTTTCAAATTTATATCTTATGCCGTTTGGTGGATCAGGCAATGCATCCTCCAGGCGCTAGCAGAACAGTCCAGGATTGTAAGGCTGCCGCTGAATAAAATAGGGGCACTCAACAAGATAAATAAAACTTTTTCACAACTTGAACAGACGCATGAACGGGAGCCTTCTCCCGATGAGGTTGCCTCTATGCTTGAATTACCCGAAGATAAGGTTGCCAGCACACTTGAACTGTCGGGCAGGCACCTTTCGGTGGACGCCCCTTTCCAGGAAGGCGAAGAAAACAGTTTGCTTGATGTGTTGCAAAACAATGACACACCTACCACCGATAGCAAACTGATTGACGAATCGCTTAGCCTTGAGATTGAAAGGACACTGAATACACTTCCTGAAAAAGAAAGCCGTGTCATCAGGTCGTTTTATGGTATAGGCCATAAACAGATGTCGCTTGAAGAAATTGGCGAGGAGATTGGTATTTCTCGTGAACGTACAAGACAGATCAAAGAGAAAGCCATCAAGCATCTCAGGCAGCGTACAAAAAATAAATTGTTGAGAACTTACCTCGGATAAAATTTTCTGCTAAATATTTACATTAGACCGGGCCTCTTACCCGGTTTTTTTGTGCTCAGGCATTTCAACTTGATATATCGAAGGTTCTGAGTAACTTATGATATGAAGGGTTACCCTTTAAATATTTTTTTCTGTTCATTAAACCTTTAATAAGATTAATCATCAAAGTGAAGTAACCGCTGAAAAAGCAAAAATGTTCAAAGGTTGCATCATGAAACAGATTATAAATTAAAATAATGAATGTATGAAAACAAAAAAATTATTCATTGGGATTATTTCAGCTTTATTAGGATTAATGATGGTCATATCCTGTGATAAACTAAATGACAACATCTCAGGTGAGGATATTGAGATTGCAGAAGATGAGGCTTTTGCAGATCTTGTATTCGAAGATTTAATGAACGAGATTGATGCTGTTGAAGCCGGCATTACCAAATCAACTGAAAACGAAGGTTGTGCTACCATAACTACAACCGTGGTGGATACAGTTTGGACCATCACCATTGATTATGGCGATGGCTGTGAGCAGCTTATACAAAACAGGTTTGGGGTCACGGTTGATACGATCGTAAGAAAAGGTAAAGTGATAATTGAACGTAAGGGGCGATACCTGCAGAAAGGGTCATACCGTACTGTTACCCTTCTGGGTTATTCGGTTAACGGCATGCAGATTGAAGGTACCAGAACGGTTGAGAATAAAGGGCTTGATGAAAACAACCACATGTGGTTCTCAATCATCCTGCAAAATGGTAAGATTACTACCCCCGATGGCATTGAGATTACACGTAATTCTGAACGTGAACGGCACTGGGTCGCAGGGGCCGGGACACCTTCCATACTCGATGATGAATATAAGGTTTGGGGAACTGTTACAGGTAATACGGCTTCTGGGGAAGCATACAGTTGTACCACTATTGATTCGCTTTATATCAAACTGGTCTGCAGGCTGATTACCGGTGGAAAGGTAGAGATCGCCGTTGGTGACCGCGAGCCTGTGGTTCTCGATTATGGCAACGGGGAGTGCGATGCAACAGCTACGCTTACCCGAGACGGTGAGTCGAAACAGATTACCCTGAGGTACAGACCACGCCTCAAAGTGCTGAGGGTTATAAGATTTTTCGGGAAGTAGACAATAAGTATCTATGGCGAAAGAAAACGGATAATCCGGGTTAAAAAGGGGGTGTATTAAAAGTTCTCAAATGTCCGTCGTGAGCTGATTAACGATCACGTAATCCGGGAGAAGACTTTTAATGCACCCTTCTTTTATTTTTACCCGGGAAATTACCGGTCATCCTTTTTGCTTAAATGTTTAATCATAATAAACCGCTTTAAATCAATTCACTGCTATCTTCCTGTAATAACACTTTTTGCCATCGTCAAGTTTCAGAATATATATACCGGGATTAAGTTTATGATAAAGAGTATAGCTTTCCTGTACTGTAAGAATCTCGGTCATCAGAATATTTCCGGCAAGGTCAGTAATACTAATGTTTTTGATGTGCCCAGTCCCCTGTATGGTAATACTGCCGTCTGACGAGGGATTTGGGAATACAAGGATATCCCGGAGTCCGATTTCTTCTAATATCCCGGAGATATTCTCTTTAATAAAAATCCTAATGGTATCAGATATTCCAGATGCATCATTTGCCTTTGCTGTGATGACAACTACCCCGGGTGCTTCAGCAACCAGGGCCCCGGAAGTTTGCAAATTTGCCAGATCATCTGGGTTGATGCCCCAGGTAAAGGACTTATCGGTGGTGCTCAGCGGCAATACCGAAACAATCAAATGAAGGGTGTCGTCAACATACATGGTGTCTGTATTTTCGGTAACAGAAATGGTTATTGACTCCGCCAGTTTATTAATTACCACGATTTCAGTGGAGTCAGCAATTTCTGTCCCATCGTTCGAAGCAGCTTTCACTATAGCCGTTCCTGCTGATAATGCAGTCAGCATTCCGCTGCTGCTGATCTGCGCAACACCAGATGGTGAAGTACTCCATCTGACAGATTTGTTGGTGGCATTTTCAGGCAATATGTTAGCGATCATCTGCAAGGTTTCGTTTACATATATCGTATCTTTATTACCCGTTGCAGCAACGGATACAGATTCAACAAGTTTATTGGAAATAACCACCGCATGGCTGCCCGAAACTTCAGATCCATCCCAGGCAGTAGCCTTTACCGTGATAGTGCCTGCTGCAGTTGCAGTCAGTAATCCGTTGGCATTTATTGTTGCAAGCCCCGATGGTGTTATGCTCCAGGTTACGTTCGGAATTGTGGTATTGGCTGGCAATACTGTGGAGTGCATCTGAAGCTTGTCATTTACAAAAATAGAATCTGTATTACCGGTTGCTGTAACTATGATCGAGCCGGTTAGCGTAAGTGTATCATTAACATATGCTTTCAGCCAGGTAAGTGCAGTCCGTTCAATATTCTCATTTGTAATGAGGTGTGCTCCCTGCTCCTGTCTCCAAACGGGATACCTGTAACCCCACATGGTAATTCCCTCAACTGCGGGGTGTTCCCAGAAGAGCGGGAAAATACGCTGGAATTCTTTTAATTGTGCCAGGTCGGTAAGGCCGTCAACGTCCATTTCGGTAATATAAATTGGGATACCGGTTGCAGCCAGCAGGTCAAGGTTGCTTTTTAACAATGCTGTGGAAGCCGTGGAGGTGGTAAAGGCATGTGCCTGTTCGCCTATGCCGTCTATAAGGCTCTCGGCTTTCAGCAGGTTGATGATTTCGATGTATTGTTGTGTTTTTGAAGTGCTGTTGATCACACTGTATTCGTTCAGTATCAGCTTCGAATCGGGGAAATATTGCCTTGCCAGCCTGAATGCGTTGATAATCCAGTCCCATCCTGTTGTACCGGCGCCTCCGAGGGCTTTGGCATAGTCAACATTAGGCACCGTTGTACCCCAGGGGATCATTCCGTTTGGGGCATTGTGAATGGGCTCGTTTACCACATCAATATATTCAATGGTGTCGTAACGGTCGGCCAGTGCAGCAAACCATTCTTCAATTTCCTGGCGCTGTCCGGCTGAATCAAGGGCTCCTATCCAGGGCGGTTGCTGGGCACCCCAGATAAGGGTGTGTTCCTTAATGGGCATTTTGTATTTCCTGGCAACTTTGTAAGCTGAATCAAGTACTGTCCAGTTCATAACATCGCGCGTATATTCAACGCTTCCCCATTTGCCGGCATTTCCGGGCGTAAGCTGGTTCCAGTATCCTGCAAAAAAAGGCGCTTGCTCATAGTCCCATGCACTGCCTAAAAATTTTGCACTGCCTGCGGCAATAGGTTGCGTTGTCGGCTCTCCCGAAGGAGGGGTTAAAGAGCCGGGTTCGCCCCTGTTAAGGTTTGAAACAGTAAAGTACAGGCCCGACCTTCCGAATACCAGCTTGTCAATATAAAGACCGTTTTCTCTTCCACCGATCTGAAATATTTGTGTAAGTTCCCCGGAATCAACCCTGAAGGAAACAGGGGGCGAATCACCTGTATATTTTGAAAAGTTGATCCATTTCCACACTAAGCTCTGGGCAGAACCAGCCCCGTCAACCACATCAAATACACTTGAATAACCGGCCCCTGCGAGGCCGTTGGCCCTTATCCAGTTGTTATCGGTAGCGGGATCCTTTTCACCGAAACCATTCCCGTAAAAATAGCTGTCATCATCGTAGGTGTTCCTGCCGGTTAAAATACGGGCGTATAAATCGTAGGTGCCCGAATCGGGAAAGGTTGCCTCAAAGCTGATTACGCGACTGGCATTTCCGGGATTGTAAGAATTGATTAAATTGGTTTTGACTGTAACACAGGTTACACCAAGCGTGTCAACCACCCTGAAATCGCTGCCCAACACCCCGGACTCTGCCTGCAGCACTACTGGCAGGTCTTGTCCAAAAATAAATGGTGAGCAGAAAAAATACAATAGAATTACATTAAGAATACATGCCTGTTTTCTCATCTCAATAAGTTTTGGTTCGGTACAAATATAAAAAACTATCTGCCATATGACATCCCTGAGTTGAAATAATTGCAAAATGTGATGGGGCAATGATTGATGTTGAAATTGAAGAGGTTAGGCATTAGGCTGAAGGCTTTTAGGGTTTGGGCTGAAGTTAAAAAGCTTGTTTTCAATACTTTTAAGAAGAATATACTTAGTGTCAAGTCAAGTCTTTTTTGTCAGCATGATTGAGAGTGGGTGTCATTAGCAGCGAAGTCGAAGGTTTATCCCATCGTGTCATTAGCAGCGATAGCGAACTTAGCGAAGCCTGTCTGACTGTTGCATCCAGGCAGGCCTGCCTGACTGGTACATCCAGACTGCACCCTCTCGCGGAGAGGGAGATAAATGGTCTTAATTAAACGACATTGAATTATTATTTGCCAATAACCAGCTTATAAACAAAGAGGCTGTCTAAAAAGTCACTTCTCTTGTCATTCTGAATCCCGATGCATCGGGATGAAGAACTTTTTCTCACGACCGAAGGGAGTAATCTATATTTTTGAATATGAAATGTTTCGTCCCGATGTGTATCGGGACGAAACATGACAAATCGTGTTAAAAAAAGACTTTTTAGACGGCCTCTTTTGCTTTAGCATTAACCGATTCCGGAAAAAATAACTTTTTACCCGGTATCTGTTCAAATATTGTTTCTATTATTATTTGATAACCAGTTTCTGTACCTTGCTGTCGCTGTTGACATCCTTTACAAAGTATACACCATGTTGTAATCCGCTGATATCAATACTGTTGTTTGAAGGTGTTACCAACTTTTGTTTCACCAGTATACCTACAGTGTTATAAATTCCAATTTCGGCAGATTTTTCGAGTTTAAAGAAAACTCTTCCGTTAGCCGGGTTCGGGTAGATATCAGATGTTTTAAAAGTTGCATTGTCAATCAGACCGCTGGCGGTAGTTTTATAATTTATGCCCCTTAACATCATTTTTGAACCAAAGCAACCGGCAATATAGGTTTTATTGGCAGAAACCGGCCAAGAAAATACCATGTAGGTGGTGGCTTCCACGGGAGCAACACTGCCATCCCAGGTCTTTTCTGACTGGCTCTGGGTATCATAAACCGAAGGGAGTGTGAAATAAGTAAGCATGGTGGTAATCGCATCTCCAGTTGCAAAATTGGTAGTTAATGCAGTTAAATTATCATAATCGGGGCAGGCATCAGTTAATTCAACAATAAAAGTTTTCTTACCGCCACCCATTTTTACAGAAATATCAAGGGTGCCATCCTGGGCAGTACGAAAAGCGTAATACATGCCGTTTGTAGAACCCTGGATAAATGCCAGGTTGTCATAAGTAACCTCGTTGTATACAACCGTCTCTGCGCCTGTGTCGCCTTTACCTGTAACAGTCTGGGCATCAGAATGCATACAGGTAATACCGGTGATTGCAATTGGAATCTCGGTAGATGCGTTAATCGCTTCCTGCAAACTATCGGCTTTCCAGGTGCCTTGTGCGTAAATTGAAACACTGATTAGTCCTGTAAAAAGCACTGCAAACAATTTCATGTAGATTTTTTTCATAGCATTTGTATTTAAGTTAGACAATTATAGTAAGTGAAAAATATTTTTATTCTTGACAATTACCTGTGATTTATAATCTCGTATTTAAGTCACCCTATTCTTTAAACAATTGATCATCAAATTACTTTAAATGTTGAACAGTTAAAGTCTGCTGTTTATTGGTGGTTTGATAGCTTAAAAATAGGAAAACATTGTTATTTCTGCAATTTTTTAACTTTTTAATTGAAAAAATTATTCACTTACATTTTCTTTTTGCATGATAAATTGAATAATGTGAGAATTATTTATAGTTTTTTCCACAATTCAAATACCTTAATTTTCCGGTTTAAAAGTTATGTTTGAACCTGCAAACCATTTGAACCAGGGTGAATTGTTTAATAGAATCATTTAATTGATACCACCACACAATAAATTAAAATAAAAGATGTTACAGTATTGTTGTAAGTGTTAAAACTGAACTTTTTTAACTTTAACAATTTGCCTGTGTTTATATATCTGGTAATTATCTAATCATTTAAAACCCCTGTTTATGAAAAAAATATTTTTTATTTTTTTGTTGTCAATCATTCAATTGGCCTTGATTATGGGCCAGGGTGTGCCCGGTACCATTTATTTTTCTGATGGTGAAACCTTAAAATTTTCGAATGTGACCGAATTAGACGGGACATGTAATAATGCTGAACCCGACTATAACGGGGTAGTAGTGTTTCACCAGGGCACGAAAAAAATACTTCCGTTTTCAATTGTTACTGAAATTGAGGTGTTGAGTTTTGAAAAGATTGTTTTTCAACGCTATGGTGATAAAAGCCAGTTTGAACTGATTAATGCCCAGTTATCGGTAAAGACAAAAACAAACATGACTGTTCAGACCGAATATGCAAGACTGGCAGGTATTAAAATTGATTATACCGATGTTTTGACCAATACCTTTGTGAGAAACCAGACAGTAAGTTTCAGCAAAAAAGTCAGTGACGATAAACAGCTTTTAAATATCAGGAAGATAGTTTTTAATTAGTTTTTTAAGTTGCCCCACTCTCTCTTCACACACACTCCAACTCACTACTGTATTCATCCGTCCCTTACAGGGATGGCGCATGGATGTTTGCATAACCGCATTCCCCGGGGGAAGGGTCATAACAAGAACCTATACCCCTTATCAACCTACAGTACAGTTTTATTTCCAAAGGCAGTAGCCTTGGTTGATATATCCGGTTGAGGTACAACCTCAACCGAACCGTGGGGTTGAATTTACAGATTCACAAAAAGAAATAATTAAAAATCAAATTCTAATGCTCGACGACCAAGGCAAAATCAGTTTAGAGATGTTGGACACTATCAACAAAATACAATAATGGAAGTGATAACAATAAATGATACATGGAATTTTAGCAAAGATTTAATTGTTAACGACGTAAGCATTGGGCGCATTGTCGACTTTGTTAATGAACAACAATTAGCTTTAGAGCAATTAGAAAGTAGAATAGAAATTCTTGAAGAAAAATTAACAAGAAAGGTGTATTAATTAAAGAAAAAATAAGGCAAGTAGATTTACTTAGCAATTTAAAAAAAGATATTTAGTAAAAAAATTATTACATAGTATTGTAATTTTATTACTAAAAATAGTAGTTATTAAATAATAAAGTATTAATTTTGTTAAACAAAAATGAGGGATTAAAAATCCCTCATTATAAACTATTGAATTGAACAAGAGTCTGGTACATTTTCCAATAACGGGAGTTAATTAATTTCATATTAACAAACTCGTATTTAAAGACTCCAAAGGAACATACATGTAATGTTCCTTTTTTCTTTTCAATCCACTACAAAGATATAAAAAAAATCGAATATTTATCAGATTAATTTTCTGTTTTTTATCAACACAATTATTTACAATTTTCTTGAAATAAACCTAAAAAGTAGCTTTTTTTCTAACAATTCAATTTGGAAAATTCATAAATATTTTGTATAGGGCTGGTGTAGATATATAAAATAAAATATACCGGTTAAATGATCAATGTTTATGGATTTAGAAAGCCCACGCTTGAAGTAGAAACAGTAGCTGGAGGCACTCTTGATGCTTCTGGCAACATACTATGTGTGTGGATTCTATTCATATAATCCAGCTACTTATAATAACATGTCATCACCTTTAAGTGATATTTACACCATAACAACTGATGGAACTAATCGCTCAATTAAAATAACTCAAAAAACATATAGAGATGTTTCTTCATTGTCAGATAGTGGTGATGGAAAAACTTTGTTTAGTGCTCCACGAAATTGTTTAGTAAATGGAGATAAAATAGTTGTCCCTGATAGTTCCCCCCAATAATGGGGCAAGCCTCCGCTTGTGCCAAATTTTCTGAATTATAATAATATTAACCCACTTTGCATAGTAAGCTGAAGAGGTTTATTAAAGGTAATAATCCAAAGAATAACTTTAATTATTATTGGGTACTAAGGAATAGAATATAAAAGCATGAACAGTAGATTTTTCCGGAGCACAAGCGGACGCTTGCGCCAGAAGAGGGATTGCAGCCTCAACCGAATCGGGGGCATAATGTTATTGATAGTTAAAAATAATTCTAAAAACAGAAAAACTTTAATATTATTTCTTGTCATTTGGATCCTTTAGAATCAATTGATTATCTATTAATTGATAAGACTTATTAATATTAATCACACTTTTTATGTTTCCAGGATTTAGATTAATTGATGTATTTTGAATAATTTTGTTTGCTTCTTCAATTTTGGTTTTTGCCTCAAATAAATCACATGTTGAGATGACATTTGATACAATTGTACACAATGCCCCTAATGTTATCAAAATTTTATCCACCTTACTAAAATAAAAAGTCCAGTTTGTCTTTTCTCTATTTAATTCAAGTATCGCCTCATTTAAATATTTTATTAATCTTTCTTTTGATTTAGTATTTATGGTAATTGAATTTAATATTATATCAATAGCTTGAAGAATAAGATTTGCAGCTTCACTTTTATCAGAAAAATTTGGATTTATTATTTCCTGAATTGGAAAATCTTCAGATAGATTTATTTTATTTTGAATATCAGTTTTTAGATTTATCACAGTAGTCCTTATTGAATGAAAAGAAGCTATCTTAGTCTTTTCATCAATACTATCGTTTGGGAACATTATATTTCCAACGAATTGCTGTGAAAATATTTCTATATCATTAAGTAAACCTTCATCTCCTCCTAATGCTCTTCCAATTTTCATATATTTAAAAAATATAGGCCGCAGATTAATTACCTCAGTAGAATCAAAATTCTCATCAAATATAGTTTCTAACTTATCTAAAATGTAATTGTAACAAATATTAAAACTATCATAACTATTATTATTGAGTTCAAATAAATCTAAATATTTTTTATCGGTTGACATTTTATTAAAAAAATAATTTTAATCATTTAATGAATTCTAATTCTTTTGATAGATAAAGAATTAGAAAAATATATCCTATTAAATTGGTAAGAACTTTACCAAAGAAAATAAAATAAGCAACATTAGAATACCATTTAGGAGCCTTGATATCATTATTCTTTAATCCTTCTTTCTCTTTTCTTCGATGAAATAATGACCAAATAATAGAATTATAAATATAATGTGTTATATCAAGTATTAATGTTAGTACAATAAAAAGAAGTGGAAATAATAAAGCATTTGGTATTGTGATTTTATTACTATTTTGTATTTTAAAAATCCATATTATTGCAATACCCGCATAGGCCAGGTTTCTATTAATTTCACTAAGTTTTGCAGTAAACTCATGTGCTTTTTTTCTGAATTCCCCTATTTCCATGATTTTAGAGATTTATTATTTCTGGCCCGGTATTGTCAGTCCCTTTTGATTTTTTTTTGATATTTAATAATTCGTAACTTGGTTTAAATCGGACTACTTTTTTGGCAACAATTTTAATTTCTTTCCCTGTTTGGGGATTTCTCCCTGTTCTTGCACTTCTTTTAGAAACTGAGAAAGAACCGAAACCTATTAAAGCCACCCTATCACCTTTTTTGAGAGCACCTGATATTGCTTTTGTTGTTGCTTCTAAAGCTTTTTTTGCTCCTGCCTTAGTTAAGCCTGCCTGTGCAGCGATTGCGTCAATTAATTGTGCTTTATTCATTGTTAATTATGTTTAGAATCCTCAATACCCTTATTTACTCTACTCGGTAAAACAAATAGAAATTCTGCTAATGCTAATGTAAATTCAATTACTTTCTTTGCCTCATTTTCTGTTGGCATAATAAAATTATCATCAGCGTGTCTTTGTTCGTTGGCATCCAATCTGACCTGGTGTGCCCATTTAGCCATTCCTTCTGTAATCAAATGGTCTTTAGTTGCTAAATTTATCCTATCAAATAGAGAACCTTTATTATAACCTTTATTTTTTAACATAGAATCGACAGATGAAGCAGCTAACATAATTGCTCCTGAAGGAGCATGAATACTTTCAATAGCTTGCTCAAGATATTCTTTAGCTCGTGATGGAATTGTTTCACTTATTATAATTTGATTAGGATACATTTCAACAATTTCAGTTTTCCCTTCTTTGGCTGCAGCTAAAACAACTCCTCCACATCTAGCACAGAAAAACACTCTCCAATTCCAGCGAATCCCTATGAAAGATATTGTTTCAAAAGCTACCATTGATTTAAGATTGGGAGAATCTACATTGCAGTGAGGGCATCTATTTAAAGGTAGTTGTACACCTAAGATGTAATTCATTTAACATAATAATTTAGCTATTAATTAATATGTGATCAAATAAATATTAGAGTAAAGATATCTTAAAGAAAGCTAATGTAAATAATCAAAATTAATATAATACTAACAATATTCTAACATATATTTAATTAAAGTTTTATACCCGTTTGACACGCTTTTAACATAGTGTAATGATTTCAGAATATCATTTTAGTTCAAAATTTTTGGCTCAGTTCAGCTGGTAATTAATATGGAATGAAAAGACTTATGAATAGTGAATCTCGATGCATCGAGGCACAACCTCAACCGAACCGGAATTTTTCGTTATTGCTCAACATGACAAAGGATGCATGACTTGACACCAGAATCAGTGATTAATTATCACAAATTTTCTTCAATCAATCACCAATCAATTAATTTTTTCTTAATTTGGTTGATATTTTTTAACCAAAATCCCCTATTCTGGCGCAAGCGTCCGCTTGTGCCAATCTCTCTGATATCATTTTATTTTAATCCACATTATATAGTTAACTGAACAGGTTAATCTAAATAAATATTCCAAAAAATCAAGAACAGAAGTCAAAAGCCTGAATAGTATTTTATATTCCGGGCACAAGCGGACGCTTGAGCCAGAAGCGGGGCAGTAGCCTTAATTGATATATCCGGTTGAGGTGCAACCTCAGCCGAACCGGGGTGATATTATTGGAATTATAACTTCAAACATGTAGAGGCTGAAAATACATTGTATGCTATAAAAAATAGCTATTCACTTAATTTATTTGAACTTTTAGAAACAAAACCTAATCAAATGTCCAAGAATACATTAAATGACATACCATTATCAGAGCAGGTAAAACATATTCGTAAATTTGTTTATATGATAGAGTGCGAGTAATTTTCATTAAATCTTAATTGGTTGGGTTAAGAATAATGCATCTAATTTTCCAGATATAATTTGCTCATAATTTTTTCCATAGCTATCAGAAAAAAATATTTTCAAATTTAAATCTGGATTTGTATTATATTGTTTATCCCATGAAATTGTGATAGGAAATTTTTCTCCTTTATCATAAGACTTATTTATTTTCAATTCTTTAAGTTTACTTCCTTGACCACCAATAAATATTTTACTTGATTTATCTATTATTTTGATTGAATTCACATTGGCTATTTCACCCATATTGGTAAATCTTAAATATCTACCATCAAAAAAGACTACAAAACGAGGTTGAATTGAAAATTGTAATAGAAGATTTTCATTTTCTAATTGCTTTTGAAAAAGTGAATCATTTTGTCCCAATTGCTTGTTTAATAGCCTAATTGTTATTTGAGAAATTGAGTCGGCTGATTTTAATTGATTGTTTGAGTTAAAAATAATCTCTTTATGTTGAACACGAGTTATAGCTAATGTAATAATAATTACAATGAACGCAATAAAACTAATTATAGCACTAAAAATACTTGATCTTAATGCCCATTTTTGAAGCACTGTATTGTTTGATTCAATCTGAATTTTTGTGACTACTAACCTATTCCTTCTGAGCTGCATCATAGAATTTTTTATTAAAAATATGAATTTATAGAATATAATTGATTGAAGTTTAAAAAGAATATTTTTCAACTCTCCATAATGGCGCGTCCGCTTGTACCTCTTCTGGTTTAAGTTTGCAACTTAAACCTACTATATAACTTTAAGTCCCAAATATCATTATAGTTCAAAATTTTTGGCTCAATTCAGCCTGAAATTATTGCGGATTGAAAGTACTTATGAATGGTGAATAAGTTAATAAGCACGCGTTGCGCTATCGCTAAACGCACGCTATTGAGGTTGCATCCTTGAACTGAGGCACAAGCGGACGCTTGCGCCAGAATTTGGGGTTCTGTATTTAGCTTCATATTTATTCTTCACTCACACTAATCATCAGCACTTTACATTCTTCCGTCCCTTACAGGGATGGCACATGAACTTTTGCATAACCACAACTATCGGGGGAAGGGTCATAATATGAACCGATACCTCAACCGTACCGGGATGTTTCGCTATCGCTCAACATGACAAAGGATGCATGACTTGACACCGGAATCAGCGATTAATTATCACAAATTTTCTTCAATCAATCACCAATCAATTAATTTTTTCTTAATTTGGTTGATATTTTTTAACCAAAATCTCAATAGCACAATTAACATGTTAGTCAAGACATACGGCAGCGCCGTTTATGGAATAAATGCCACGATAATTACCATTGAAGTAAGCGCTTCGCAGGGTTTTAAGTTTTATCTTGTAGGATTGCCCGACAATGCTGTGAAGGAAAGCCAGCAAAGGATCGAAGCTGCACTGCGCAACAACGGGTACAAAATGCCGGGCAAGAAACTTATCATCAACATGGCGCCGGCAGATATCCGCAAAGAGGGTTCGGCTTATGACCTGGCGCTTGCCATTGGCATTCTTGCAGCCGGTGAAGAGATCCATGCTGACCATCTTGAACAGTACGTGATCATGGGCGAGTTGTCGCTTGACGGGAGCATCATGCCGGTAAAAGGGGTGCTGCCCATAGCCATCGAAGCACGCAAACAGGGGTTCAGGGGTTTTATCCTTCCTCGCTTTAACGCACGCGAAGCAGCAGTGGTAAGCGACCTTGACGTATATGGCGTGGACAATATCAGGGAGGTGATTGGGTTCCTCAGCGGCGAGTTGTCGCTTGAACCTACCATCGTGGATACCCGCAACGAATTTTTTACCAACATCAACGACTATGATGTGGACTTTGCCGATGTAAAAGGCCAGGAGAATGTGAAGCGTGCGCTTGAAATTGCAGCAAGCGGCAGTCATAATTTAATAATGATCGGTCCGCCCGGTGCAGGAAAGACCATGCTGGCCAAACGCCTGCCCACAATACTTCCTCCCTTGTCTCTTTACGAGGCGCTTGAGACAACAAAGATACACTCGGTGGCCGGTAAAATACTCAAAGATACCTCCCTGCTAACCACCAGGCCTTTCCGGTCACCGCACCATACCATATCAGATGTGGCGCTTGTCGGTGGTGGCTCCTTCCCGCAACCCGGGGAGATATCGCTGGCACATAACGGTGTGTTGTTCCTGGATGAACTACCCGAATTTAAAAGAACAGTGCTCGAAGTAATGCGCCAGCCGCTCGAAGACAGGAAGATCACCATTTCAAGGTCGAAACTGTCGGTCGAATTTCCCGCGAGTTTTATGCTGGTGGCTTCGATGAATCCCTGTCCCTGCGGTTATTACAATCATCCTGAGAAGGAATGTGTTTGCAGTCCCGGTGTAGTGCAAAAATATCTTAATAAAATTTCAGGGCCGCTCATGGACCGGATAGACATTCATATTGAAGTCATCCCGGTGCCGTTTGACAAGCTTGCAGAGCAGCGCAGTGCTGAAACAAGCGAGGATGTGAGATACCGGGTGATACAGGCAAGAAAAATACAGCTCGAACGGTTTAAGGACCACAAAGGCATCCATTCCAATGCCCAGATGACCCCTGGGATGCTTAAAGATTATTGCGTATTGACACCGGAAAGCCAATCACTGCTTAAAAACGCAATGGAAAAACTGGGTCTGTCAGCCCGGGCTTACGACAGGATATTAAAGGTATCAAGGACCATTGCCGACCTCGAAACCTCGGAGGGAATAAAACCTTATCATGTGGCAGAGGCTATCCAGTATCGTAGCCTTGACAGGGATAGCTGGGCAGGGTAATGATTCCATCCTAAAACTAATAATAAAGCTAATCCATTGAAAATATGAAACGAACATGAACTTTTTAATCAAAAATTTCAAAAACAAGCATGATTAAAAAAGTTCATGTGAGAGCGGAGCGGTTACATCCGTTCTCAAATTTTTAAAC